>JAOAHW010000178.1 GCA_026415015.1 Syntrophorhabdaceae bacterium | reverse complement strand
ACCACCTGAACAAACCTACTCCTTGCTGTATTGACAATAATGGGTGAGCGCAGGTTTACATAGAGGGTTTTATCATTGGGTCTCACAATACAGAGTACTGCTATGGTTGCCTCTGCATCTTTTTTTTCTATAAGCTCTTCTGCTATTTGGTCATCTATGTCAAAGCTATAGTCTTCCAGGATATAATAGGGGTTCACAACAACAAATGATATTTCATGGTCAACACACTGGAGCACCCGAAATGGCGAATCCTCACCAAAAGGGGCATCAAGTACATATTCTCCGAATTCCTCAAAACCTATAATCCTTCCTTTAAGCCTTGTCTCTTTCACTGCCTTCACCGATAAATTTTTTTACCTTTTCAAGATTATCTATGGCTGATAATCTGTTTGCATCCTCTATCTCACCTAAAAGTTCTTCCCTGAGTATCGTGTATCCTTTTGGTGCCTCGATGCCTATCCTCACCTTGCCTTTATCTGCATCGATCATAAATACCCTGATATCACCGTCCCTGCCTTTTATTATGATTCCTTCATTCTTTTTTCTTGTGAGGACGAGCATTAACCCTCTTATTATCTTAAATAGTTAAGGACCGAGAGGTTCTGGATTTTAGCCATACTGTATAACATTGCCTCATAGGCATTTGAAAGGGTATTAAACTCTGTAATTGCCTGGGCAATATCTACATCCATCATCTCAGACAGGGATTCATCTATATCAAGGTTTCTCACATCCTTGTAATCTATGTAGCTTTCAATCTTTGCCACATATGTACCTACATGGGCTATATTTGCCTGGGTCTTATTTAAGGCCGCCTCCAGGTCATCGAGTGTCTCTTTAATCTTTGACGGGTCATTTGCCTCAAGACTATCCTTTAGTTTTTTCAACCCTTCAAAGATATTTGTGTCTGAAATAAAGACCTGATAACCTGATATGCTTAAGGACTCTTGCGTTCCCCTATCTATATAAATTGAAGACACGTTTTGTGAACCATTGAATGTTACACTATAATCACTATTGAGTTTAAATGGCACTACACTTGAATTTTCACCACCAAAGATGTAGCTATTGCCCACCTTTGTATTCCCTAATGTCACAAGCTGCTCTATTATACCCTTTATCTGCTCTGCCGATGACTTTCTTGTGGTGGCATCCATTGTGCTTGATGCCTGTGTTATGGCTATCTCCTTAGCCTGTGTGAGGAGGTCATGGATACCTGTAACAGTGGTATCATAGAAACCTCCCAATGTCTTGAGCTTTTCAAGATTCCTTATGTATTGGTCATTCATGTCCTTTTCTGCTTGAAGGCCAATACCTGAGGAAGCTGAAACAGGGTCATCAGAGGGGGTTGTTATCCTCTTACCTGATGCAATCTTATTCTGAGTGGAGTCAATATCCTGCTTAATCCTTGACAAATCTCTATTAAGAACTACATATTTTAGACTATCCGTTACCCTCATTATACAGCCTCTAAAATACTCTGGAATAGCTCATCTGCCACTGTAAAGAGCCTCGATGCTGCCTGAAAGGCATATTGAAACTTTATAAGATTTGCCATCTCCTCATCAAGGGAGACACCTGAAACGCTCTCTCTCTGTTTCTCCATAATCTGCATGGTATCTTCACTGTATTCCAAAAAATTCTTAGCACTCTTTGATAGCTGCCCAACCCTGTTTGTAATAGATGATGTAAAATCAACAATATTGGATTTGCCACCCTCAAGGATATTCTGGTCTATTAAAGAGGCAATATTAAGGGCTATTCCATTGCCTATAGGTTTTCCTGATGTGGAATCTATCTTTGATGCAGCAGCTATATTTTTTATATCTGCCTTAACCTTATCTGATACAGCCATATCCTTTGAGTAATTGCCTGTTATCTCGTTGAAAAATGCTATATTGTCAGGGTCTGTGCTCGATGTATTGTGGTTTAGAGTATATCCTTTTTTATGGATAGTATTTACCTCTTCTATGATTGCCCTGGCAAGCTCGTCCATACTATAAATAAAGTCATTTATCTGACCATCTCGCATCTCAATGAGGCCACGAACCCTGCCACCAGTTATGTTATTTGTTATATCAGTTATATTTCCAGATGGGTCCTTCCAACCCAAATTATAGAAACCTGTATCCTCATTATCTGTTACTGTAAGCTGCCAGGATTGACCTCCATCCACAAGGGGCTTTCCCTTTGAGGTGAGTATTGTGACCCTGCCAAAATCGTCCTCAAAGTAGGTGATGTCGAGTTTGCCAGATAGCTCCTTTATATATTCTGTCCTCCTGTTTAGATAATCATTTGCCTCACTTGTTAAGCCTGACCTCTTATATATCATATTGTTTAAGTCTGCAATGGCAGATGTGATAGTATTTATGTCATCTATCTCCAGTTTAAGTTTATTGTTAAGTTCAATCTGGATACCCTTGAGTCCATTATATATATTATTTATCGAACGACTCATGTTTGTGGCAGCAGCCAGTATGCCCTCACGTACTGCAGTGCTTTCAGGGTCTGCTGAGAGTTCCTGCCAGGCATTAAAAAATGCTGTTATGCTTGATGTGAGTTTTGTGCTATCTTCATTGAGTATGCCCTCTATCCTCTCAAAATACTGACTATAAATGGTTTGTTCCTGGAGTTCATTGTTTTTACCGGCAAGCTGTTTTTCAATATATCTGTCATAATACCTTATGACGCTGTCAACCTTTACACCATTTCCAATAAGTATACCGCCCACAGAGGATGCTGACTCTTCTTCAAAAACAGGTGTCTGCCTTGCATAACCCTTTGTATTTACATTGGATATATTGTGGGATGTCACCTGGACTGCTATCTGGTTTGCTGAAAGGGCATTTTTGGCAATGTTTAGTATAGATGAGATACTCATATCTATATCTCTCTTGCAGGAAAGACTGAGAGCCTTGCCTTTTTGTTGTTATAGGAGGCCTTATTGACAAAATTAACTATGTTATCTATGGAGTTCTTAACGTGCTCTACAGAAAACGATAAAAGATTTATATTTTTTCCAAGGGAGATATTTATCTCGTTCATGATTGACTTTATCTGCCTTGATATATCAATCCATCTACTGTCACTGAGTATCCTTTCAGGTTCAGCGGTCTCTTTTATGAGTTTCTCCTTTTCAGCTTCAAGAAACTCAATTTTTTTTAAAAGTTCTTCTTTTTTATTATTCTCCCTTATTATACCGTCAATGGAAAATGAAATAATAGCATCCCTCTCTTCTTTTAATGTCTTGTGAAAATCCTTGAGGATGTTCAACTCTTTTCTGGCTATCTCAAATAAAATATGCTCCATGATACCCTTTTTAATCAAAGAATCTCATCCAGGATATTACTCTTTAGCAGGCTTTTTGCCACAAGCTCGCCCCTTACATTATAGGTCTCTGATTTTATTGCCTCTTTGATCTTCTCCACCTTATCCTGCCTAATATCTGGGATCGCCTTTGTCTTCTGGACAAGCTTTTCTACTTCCTGACTCTTCTTTGAAAGCTCCACCCTGTCTGTTATATCCTTTTCTGTTTTTGCATCTTTTGCTGTTCCTCTCGCAGGCTTATTCTCTGTGGACTTAATAATGGTTTCAAGGGCATTGGACTGATTTGTGTTTGTTATCTTCATGGTAGTCCTCCTTCTTTACTTACCATTATTATCGCCCATTTCTTTCAAAACTTTAATATTTTTTTTCATATGTTCTGCAACCATATCTTTTATACCTATACCTTTTTTTGCAATGTAATCCCCTAACTTTTCATACATAACAGACATATAGGTCTGCTTCATAAAACTCTTGCCTGATGAAGACACAGTCTTCTCCATCTCTTTAAGCATGGTATATATAAGAAATGATTCAAAATCCTGTGCCACCTTTTCTATATTCGATTCGTCTTTCTGACCATGGTTTTTTAATATACGGGATGTATAAAAACTGGCTGGAGGGTTCTGCAGGTTTATCATTGCCCCTGTCTTTATTCCGTCACTCATGTTTATGCCCCCTCTTACTTTTTTTACAACCTAATTTATTAAATGCAAACACCATGCCAAAAAACCCAGTCCAACCTCTGGCTATTGCCTCTCCATTCTATATTTATAATGTTACTATTAGAATCCATTGCCCTCTTTAATCGAATAAACTCTAAATAATTTCTAACTCTGCATGGAGTGCACCTGCTGCCTTTATGGTCTGGAGTATTGATATCATCTCCCTTGTTGATACACCTACAGCATTCAAGGCATTTACAAGCTCTCTTATGGTCACATCACCCTCTACTACAAAGAGCTTGCCTTTATCCTCCTCTGCCCTTATTTTTGTATCAGGGGTAACAACGGTCTGGGCACCTGTGGGTGCAAAGGGTAAGGGTTGGCTTACCTTAAAATCCTCTTTTATCATTACGCTTATATTACCCTGGGATATGGCAACTGTTGATATACGGACATTCTCACCTATTACAATTGTACCTGTCTTCTCATCAACCACGATCTTTGCCACAGCATCAGGCTTTACATCCATATTCTCTATTATAGAAAGAAACTTCACAGGATTTTCCTTCATATGGTCTGGCACCTTTACATGGACTGTACCGCCATTTTTGGCATGAGAGGTATCTGGATACACCGAGTTTATCCGCTCCTCAATTCTCCTGGCAGTGGTAAAATCAGAGGTTTTAAGGGATATGATTATAGATTCTGTTTTTATAAATTCATAACCGATCTCCCTTTCTATGGTGGCACCGTTAGGTATCCTTGCTGCAGTGGGATGGTTTTTCTGCATGGTAGCACCCTGACCTCCTGCGCTGAACCCGCCCACAATAAGAGGTCCCTGTGCCACAGCATATACCTCACCGTCCGCGCCCTTCAGAGGTGTCATAAGCAAGACACCACCTGTTAGGCTTGTGGCATCTCCAATAGACGATACAGTCACATCTATCATGCTCCCTACCTTACTAAAGGGTGGGAGATTTGCTGTCACCATCACTGCTGCAATATTTTTAACCTTTGTGGCATTGGGATCAACCCTTATACCCATCTTCTCAAGCATATTGGCAAGCGACTGGGTGGTAAATATTGTATTTGCCTTGTCCCCTGTGCCATTTAAGCCTATTACAAGACCATAGCCTATGAGCTGATTTGGCCTGACGCCATCAATATAACCCAGTTCCTTTATCCTTGCTCCATAAGAATCAACAGGAAACAAAAGATAGACTGCCAATAAAATGACACACAATATAGCACCTAAAGGAGTCACAGCCTTGGCTTTACAAGCGAACCATATATTTTTTGATCTTGGTTTCATTGCATACCTCATCTATATTCATTACCCTGTTAAAAAGGCCAGAAGAGATCAAGTATCCTGGCAAACCAACCTGGTGACTGCTTCTCTGATATAACACCCACACCTGCCAGTATGATCTTTGCGTCTGCCACCTGTGTGGAATATACTGAATTATCCGCTGCAATATCCTTTGGTCTCACAATACCCTGAAGCAACATCTCCTTACGCTCATTGTTTAAGGTTATCTCCCTCTTTCCCTCTACAGCGAGATTGCCATTTGGCATTACCTCCACAACCTTGGCAGAAAGGGTAGCTACAATAGAGCCATCCCTCACGGTCTCACCCTCGCCCTTAAAATCATTTTTTGTGGTGGCTGTCACAAGCTTGTCAGGGCTTATAAAACCTCTACCTCCCTGATTATATTCCATGCCAAGGAAATTAGGTATACCAATATTTACATTAGCCCCTGTCCTCTTTAAGTCCGTTGTTGCCTTTTCATTAGATTTTGTTGATTCTACAATCTTGATAGTAAGGATATCACCTATCCTTGTTGCCCTTCCATCTGAGAAGAAATTGTTTGTCCCCCTCTCTCCTGGCCAGATTGTCCCTGTTGTGTTCTGTATTGCTTTTTTTTGTGGCTCCACATACTTAAAGGAGTTATCAATATAAAACTCTTCACCTTTTATTCGACTTGTATAGTTTGTAGTATTACATCCCCATAAAAAAAACAAAGATACTGCCAATAAAGTTGATAACTTCCCAAAAATATTCAAATAGCCTTTGTATGATTCATAGGTCTTAAATAAATAAACCATATTGCCCCCATTACATCTCCACATTTACTGTGCCACTCCCAGTTATCCTGCCTAAGACCTCTTTCTGGGAGGTCAAATTTTTGACCCTTATGACATCACCGATCTTGCCTCTGTCTATTGCCCTGCCTTTTGCCTTCACCAGGAGCCTCTTTTGCTCAATGATGATACTCACAATATCATTCCTTTTTATTATGAAGTGGTCTTCTAAGACATCTTTTGTGATGGCTGTCCCGGCGTTTAAATCCCTCTTTAAGAGCTTTCCCACCACATCCTCTGTATCTGATGGATAAATCCTTTTGTCCTCATTGAGTATAATCTCTTTGACAGTAACCTTATCTGCTGTTATTATCTCGCCTTTATTCATATTTTCTTTCAATACATATATCTTCTTCCTGTTCATAACCTTGAATGCCACAAGGACATTCCTTACAGTCCTTCTTTTGTCCTCTACCTCTATGGAACAAATACCATTGCCGTTGGAATCAGGTAGTTTTGCAAAATTGATGTCTTTTAGCCTCAGGCTTTCATCCCTTAATACAGATGACTGGCTGTTCAGTTTAATATGTATATCATTCTTTTGACCGTAATAGTCACTTATAAAACCTACAATCCTTTTTTCCAGATAGGCATACCGATCATTGCATATGCCTGTTAAAGGAGACAGCAAGGTGAGTATAAAAAATAACAATAAAACAGGAATAAGCCTGTTGGGTCTCTCCCGCTCACCACAGAAGTCGTTATATTTTATTTGAGACCTTCTGCCTGTCATACTTCCTATCTCCTTACATTATTTGCCATCTGAAGCATTTCATCTGCGGCTTGGATGGCCTTTGAGTTGACTTCATAGGCACGCTGACCAACTATAAGATTTATCATCTCTTGCATAACATTCACATTGGACATCTCAAGAAAGCCCTGGAGGAGGGTGCCAAGGCCATTTTCACCTGGTTTTCCTGTGATGGGTGAACCACTTGCATCTGTCTCCATATAAAGACTCTTGCCCATTGACTTTAATCCTGAAGGGTTGGGAAACATAGCAAGCTCTATATTACCAAGCTGCTGGGGTTCTGACTGATTTGACAGCTTTGCAGATACAGTGCCATTTGACCTTATTGAAATGGATATGGCATTGTTAGGGATGGTGATACTTGGCTCTAATGGATAACCATCAGAGGTAACAATCTTTCCATCCGAGTCCCTTTTTAAAGATGCTGACCTTGTATAGGCCTTGTCACCAGTGGGCATTATAACTGTAAGGAAACCATTACCCTCAATGGCAAGGTCAAGTTCGTTCTGGGTCTCCTGAAAATCACCCTGCATAAAGACCTTCTGAACTGCCGCAAGCATGGCCCCATGCCCTATCTCTATACCTGTGGGCACTTGATTGCCTTCACCTGTTTTTACACCCTGTAACCTTAAGGTCTGATACATAAGGTCTTGAAAATCTGCCCTGCTTCTTTTAAAGCCATTGGTATTCACATTGGCTATGTTATTGGCTATAATATCCAGGTTTACCTGCTGGACATTCATGCCTGTCCCGGCAGTCCATAATGCCCTTATCATCTCATGCCTCCTATATTCTTCCTAAATTTATTAATTTATTCATCATGTCGCCAAAAAACTGGTCAACCCTTGTATATGACTCATATGCCCGGAGTGTGGACATCATCTCTATCATCTCCTTTATGAGGTCTACATTAGATGCCTCATAAAAACCTTGTTTTAGCGAAAATTTTTCAGATGCCTTTTCTATTGCCTTCTCATCTATATTTATTAAAAGGCTTTTCCCAAAATTTTTAAGACTCGTTTTATCATCGAATGTTACTATCCTAATCTTGTCTGTATATTTTTTGTCTACATAGATAGTGCCGTCTGTCTCTATCCTTACATCAGCCCCATCTATGGTTATCTCGCCGCCTTCGCCCATGACAGGGTTACCATTCATGGTAACGAGTTTCTTCTCATGATTTAGTGTGAATTGACCGTTTCTTGTATACATATTCTTGCCGTTCAAAGATACCACAAAGAAACCATCACCCTCTATACCCACATCTAATCTATTTCCGCTCTCTACTAAAACGCCGTCAGCAAAATTTATATATGAATTGAGGGTATGTAAGCTTACCTGTTTCTCTGATGTAACCCCAGACGAAGTATCTACTGTGTCATCTACTGCCTTGAATGTTGGTCTTGTAGTCTTATATCCAGGGGTCAGAGAGTTGGCTATATTGTTTGCTACCATATCCATCCTTCTCTCTGTTACTGCCTTACCTGATAGTGTCCTGTATATACCCTTCAGCATAGTAACCTCATATATTAATTATTGCAAATAATGTGCCGAAGATTGCATAAATTATACTTGGGCTCGTCCCTTGAATAATCAGAAATTAAGAATCAGTTAACCCCTATCTCGTAAGGTTTTATATATTAATCCATATGTTAATATGTTAATTCTATTTGGTGGGATGGGAAAATTTTTCCTATGTAGGCATTTTTTTCATGCTGTTATGTCTATTGATATATGACCATTTATCTCTTTTTTCTTTATATCAATATCTTTCTTTTTCTGGCTGTCTTTTTCAGGGTTTTTTGCATTTTGTTTATTCTGTCTGTTCTTTTGCTCTGTATTTATCTGTCTTTTTGTTTGTAACTGCTCCTTTGATATGGAGAGCTTTTTATCAAGCCCCTTAATCTGTGATAGCAGGCTTATATCGAATATCTCTTTCATATTAATCCTTTAGCAACTATTGTGCCATATTAAAAAATCACATTAATTAATATCCATTGTCTCCATGGATTTATGCTCTGCTGGTGTAAAGATCTTTTTCAATTCAAGGAGTATCAGGAGTCTATCTTCAAGTTTACCCACACCCTCTATGAACTCTGATTCTATCCCCCTTATGATAGAAGGAGGGGGCTCAATGGTATTTCTCGGTATCCTCAAGACCTCAGATACAGAATCCACAACAAAGCCAAGTACAATGCCCTCAAGCTCTATAACAATAATCCTTGTGGCCTTATCGTATTCTTTACTGGGAAACCCGAGCTTTTTTCTCAGGTCAACAATGGGAATTATTTTCCCCCTTAGATTTATCACGCCTTCTATAAAATCAGGTGCATTAGGTATCTTTGTAATGTTCATCATCCTGTTTATCTCTTGTACCTTCAGGATATCCACCCCAAATTCATCGTTCTCCAGTTTAAATGTAACGAGTTGTAGTATAGAATTATCATTCATAGCATACCTCCTCTTTACTTATTTTCGGAAGAAATTTAAATAACTTTAGCATTTTTTTATAATAGAAAGGTGGAACATCTAAGTGAATTCAAATATTTTAGAACAGCCTTTTAAAAGATTTCAGACAGCATATCTGTATTCCTGAGCTTCCTCCCTCCTTTTATTTATCTTCTCCATGTATCTGCTGCTGATCATGGCAGGTATATCAAGTATTAATATTACCTTTCCATCTCCCCTTATAGATGCCCCACCAATACCTTTTATATTCCCCATAAACTCTCCGAGGGATTTTATAACTATCTCCTCCTGACCTACTACAGACTTAACTTTTATGCCTAATATCTTTTCACCTATCTTGCATATAACTAGATATCTGTCAGAGCCATCCTCTTTCAGGGACATTATGCGGGATACATCAAGAATAGGTACGATCTCATTTCTCAGCATCAAGACCTCGTTTTTATCCACAGACTTAATAGCCTCTTTCTTAAGTTTTACAAGTTCAATGACATTATTGAGGGGTATTGCATATAATTCTTTTCCTATCTCCACTATCAGGGCACCCATGATAGCAAGGGTCAAGGGTAACTTAATGGATATCTTTGTCCATTGGTTCTTTTTAGAGTCAATATATACCTGACCGTTCATCCTTTCAATATTTGTCTTCACTACATCCATACCAACGCCCCTTCCAGATACATTACTTATCTTTTTTGCTGTGCTAAGACCTGGTATAAATATAAGATTCATCACATCCTTTTCTGTCATATCAGCAAGCTCTGCCTCTGATATAAGACTCTTTTCCAGGACTTTTTTTCTTATGGCATCTAAGTCAATACCCTTGCCATCATCAGTGACATCTATAACAACATTGTTTCCTTCATTATATGCATTTATTGTTAGAGACCCCTTCTCAGGTTTATTTCTTTTCTTTCTCTCCTCTATAGTCTCAATACCATGGTCAACAGAATTCCTGATAATATGGATTAAGGGATCATGGAGGGATTCTATAAGTGACCTATCCAGTTCTGTCTCTTCGCCTGTTATCTTAAGGTCTATCTCTTTATTAAAAGTATTACATAGGTCACGAACAAGCCTTGGGACTTTATTGAAGAGTTTACTTAAAGGCACAAGCCTTGCCTTCATTATAGATAATTGAAGTTCATTTGTTATTACCTCTATATAATTTGTAACCTCCTCGAGGCTGTCAATGGTGGTGTTTTTTGCATCCCTTTTAACAGTATTTTTCACCATATTTAGCCTGTTTTTCCCGAGTACAAGTTCACCAACAAGGTTCATCATCTCATCGAGTTTCTTAACATCTATTCTTACTGTCTGATCATCCTTCTTTGTCTTCTGTCTTGTCAGTATATTTTCAAGCTGGTTCTCTGTTATTAGCTTTTCCTCAACTATTATCTCACCTAATTTTTTATTTGCCGCCTTTTGTTTCTCCAAGACACTCTCGAGTTCTTGTTTTGTAATAATCTTTTCCTCCACAAGTATCTCACCAAGCATCTTTTTATCAGGGTTACTCAATCTCTCAAGTTTTTCGATGATCTCTTTGGTGTCTTGTTTCTCCCTATAGTCTGTCTTTATGTCATCTACAAGTAGCCTCATCAGATCCATTGCCTCAAGAAGGGCATCTGCTATGTCTTTGTTAATAAACAGTTCTTTTTTTCTTACAAGGCCAAGAAGGTCTTCTGATTTATGGGCGAGGCTAGATAACACATTAAAACCAAGGAAACTGGATGTACCCTTGATTGTATGGACAGCCCTAAAGATACTGTTTATTATATCGTCATCCTCATTGTTTTCCAAGGCAACTATATCTTGGATTGCATTCTCTATCAGTTCATTTGTCTCTACTATAAAATCATTAATTATCTCACGCATCTCCTCATTTTCTAAGGCCTGATTACTCATTTTCTACCCCCGCTAAAAGACTTTCTACTTTATATAACAAAATATTGGGTTGTATAGGCTTATTCAGAAACAGGTTTACCCCTGCCTCAAGGGCAGCCTTCCTGAGACTTTCATCCTTTGTTGTGGTAAGCATTATAATGGGCGTGTCGAGATGATAGTAATTGTTTCTGAGGCTCTTGACAAGCTCTATACCATCCATATTTGGCATGTTCAGGTCTGCTATCACAAGATCCACCTTTGTATCTATCAGTTTCTCCAGCGCATCGATACCATCCTCTGCCTCAGTAATCTGATAGTCCTTTTTTCTCAGTATATAGTTGATAAGCTTTCTTATCGTTGATGAATCATCAACAACCAAAATCCTCTTCATAATCTACCCCTTTTGATAGGCAATAGCGCCTGGAAACATTATAGGTTTAAATGCCCTTGAGATATTGTGCAGTGACTCAGCATGGCCGATTGTCAAGAATCCCCCTGGTTTTAAAGACTCATATAGATTGTCTATAACCTTTTTCTTTGCCTTTTCATCAAAATAGATAAGGACATTCCTGCAGAATATCATATCCATAAATCTGAATCTTTTATATGCCTCAGTATCTACAAGGTTCATATGTTCAAACTTTACAAATTTTTTAACATTCTCTTTTATGGTATAGGTGTCTCCTTTTTTTAAAAAAAATTTCTGTATTATCCTTTCATCCATATTCCGCACGCTATATGGACCATACACGCCTTTTTTTGCAGACTCAAGGACCCTGTGACTGATGTCTGTTGCAAATATCATAAACGGTATATCTTTTTTTGTTGACTCTATCATTTCAAGGATCATAATGGCAAGGGTATAAGGCTCCTCTCCTGTGGAACAGGCAGCGCTCCATATCTTGATGGGATAGGCGAGGCTTTTAATATCATTGTTATTCATATAATTCTTTTGAAAAATAATCTTAAATGCATCTAACTGGGGTGGATTCCTGAAAAAGCTTGTCTCATTCGTTGTTACCACATCAAGGAGATGTACAAGTTCTTTTTTAGAATCCTCATTACCATATTTGAGAAAGAAATAATAGTCATCATAGCTCATAAATCCAAGCTCGTTTAATCTGTTAGAGAGCCTGCTCTCTAACAGGTATATCTTATTTTCAGCAAAAAAAATGCCTGTCTTTTCGTAGATAAAATCTCTCAAAGGTATAAATTCTTCTCTTGTCATATCATTCCTGCGCTTGGTAATCTGTAAATCTCTCTAAAACACTCTCAGCCGCAGTCCTTAGATCTTCATCTTCACTATTTAAATAAGGTCTGATAAATTCCAGTGACCTCTCATCATTGAGACTTGAGAGTGCCTTTAAACTCCCTATCTTTATAATGTTATTTTCATCATCAAGCCCCTTGATAAGGGTATCAAAAAGTGACCTATCTTCAAAAGAACCCAAAGCAAGCAGGGCATAATACCTCGTCCACATATCATTGTTTTTATTTGAGAAAATGCCAATGAGTCTATCCTTGAAGATATCAAGTCTCCTGTCTTTTATTATTTTCAATGCCTCATGTGGCACATTATCATCCTTTAAAAGACCTTTAAAAAGTTCCATATATCGATCATGATCAAGAAAACGACCCATTACTCCTATAGCACCTTTTCTTACTGTATTATCGGCATCACTCAAAAGTATCTTAATATAGGGGTAATTATCATCCTGCTTAATAAAAGGGGCAATGGATATATATAGCCTCTTGTCTTCGGTAGAACCCTTTTTAACAAAATCTTCTACAAGCATTTTAAAGGATCCATAATCAAGTCTTAAAAGTGCCTTCATTGCCTTCTGTCTTATGTCAAGATAATCTTTTTTAGCTATCTCTATTACCCTTTCCTTAAATTCAAGGGCACCTAAAGTCCCAATTACAGCCATTGCATCGCCTCTTATATGACCATCAGGGTCTTCTACTGCCTCTTTTATTATTGAATAACCATTCCCTTTAACAATCGATGGGAGGTTTCTGATTAGCTCTCTTTTAACCTCTAAATGAGATTTTACAAAGATATTAAATAGAAGCTCCTCATCGATCCTAATCCCTGCCATACCGCATGCCTTGATAAAGGCCAGTATACAATCTTCCTCTTTTTGTAGAAAACTCTCTATATGTTTTGCCCAGACATCAGACATACCTGCAAAGAGAGATAGATTTTCCTGGTAGTCATCACTGTCAGGGCTTATATATTTGAATGCATCAAGTATTACCTCAGCAGCAACCGTATTTTTAAAATAAGAAATCAGCCTTAAGGTTTTAATAGATTTCTTTTCATCTGACTCTACCAGAAACAAGAGATGTTCAAAGAGTTCATTGCCCATATTTTCTTGCATGATATAAAACAATTCTTCATCTTCTCTCTCAAGGATAATCTTAATGTATTCGCCTCTTTTTCCTTTATCCCATGACTTTAATACCTTAATAACCCTGTCAAGAATCTCCTTGTCTCTGAAGTCTATCAATGCCTCACATGCAATAGGAGAGATTACATCTTTTCCCTCAGAGAAAATATTGAGCAAAGGTTTTATCACCTTTTGCCCGCCTATTTTGCCGAGGCTCTGAACTGCTGAAAACTCCACCCACTCATCATCTTTTAAGGCATTAAAAAGGGCATCCACAGCATACTCATCACCTATCTCTCCGAGTGCGATACATGCAAGGTTTCGTACATTTACCTTTTCATCTTTGAGTTTTTTTATGAGATATGGAATTGCCTCACGCTCCTTCATGCCACCAAGTATCTCACAGGCATATATCTGTATATCCTCATCCGGGTCATCAAGGAGCCGAAGCACAGTTTCCATGCTATAGCCGCCTATCTTTTTCAATATGTCAACAGCAAACATCCGAACAACCGTCTCCTTAAGATAAAGTAGCTCTGCCACCATCTCCACTATCTCTTTTGAGGGATTGGAGATGACCTGTTCCATTGCCCTTTCCTTCTCAAGGCTGTTGCCTTTTATCAATGTCTCTCTGAGTTTAGAAATTTTCTTGCTATCTTGATTTTTCTTTTTGTTTGCCATTTTGCACCCTCATAAAATTTTGATTATCTCATCAGGTATCTTATCTATAGGGAGAACAGCATCAGCCATATTTGCATTAACCACTGCCCTTGGCATCCCATAGACAATACATGTCTCTTCGTTCTGGGCAATAACATATCCATTCTTTGACTTTATATCCTTTATACCTGCCAGGCCATCGTTACCCATGCCTGTAAGAATCACACAAAGTGTCCCTTCGCCGTATGCCATGGCAGTGGAACTGAAGAGTAGGTCAACAGAGGGTCTGTAGATATATTTTGCATCATTTACAAACTCCACATATACCTCAGTCCCTTTTCTTCTTATTGACATATGGGAGTCACCGGGGGCAATAAATGCTGTGCCTGATCTGAGGCTCTCGCCATTTTCTGCCTCCTTAACCTCGATCTGTGCAGCATTGTTGAGTCTTTGGGCAAAAGACCTGGTGAATAATCTCGGCATGTGCTGGGCAATAATTATGGGAACAGGAAATTCCTTTGGAAAGCCCGAGAGGATATGCTCAATTGCAGGTGGCCCTCCAGTTGATGCCCCTAATGCAAGGATACTATATCTGGATCTCTTTACTGTAACCGGCGATGAAGAGGCCCTTGAATGATACACCCTTCTTACAGAATACACCCTTTTTTTTCTGGCCACTGTCTTGACCTTATTCACCAGTTCATTCTCTTTTTTTATGATATTAATGGAAAAGTTAGAAAAATCCTTGGCCATAAAATCAGCAGCACCTATACTCAATGCCTCAAGCGTAATCTCTGCCCCTTCTTTTGTCAGGGCACTGAACATTATAACCGGCAGCGGGTTCTTTTCCATTATATATTTAAGGGCCTCTATGCCATTCATGACAGGCATCTCTATGTCAAGGGTCATTACGTCTGGTTTGAGGGCATCTACCTTTTCTATGGCCTCCTGACCATTCTTTGCAGTCCCTATCACCTCTATTTCAGCATCACTCTCAAGCATCTTTGAAATAACGCCCCTCATAAATGCTGAGTCATCTACCACAAGTACCTTTATCTTTTCAGTCATCATAACTTCCACTGTATATATTTCCTAATCTCTTCATTGAACTGTAAAGCATATTGAAAAGCTCAATCTCCTCTTTGGATGAGAGGGGGATTCTAAACTGATTTATTTTCTCTACAAAACTTTTGTTAGACAACATAAAACTAACGAAGCTATCTGAACCGCAATTAAAAATGACCTCTTTTGAGAGGATGTTACTTAGGTAAACGCAGATGGCATTCTCTCTATTTTCATCAGCCAGTTCAGGGCAGTGATGGTGTCGCACACCATCAGTTATGGACTTAGGGATATCCCAGATATCCAGTAACATTGCCCCTAAAGCACCATGGTCAAAGGAAAAAATCTCCCTCTCTGCATCAAGCCTTGATATGCCTTTTTCATTTACCAATGATACTATAGCCTCCCACTCCTCGTGAAAAAAACGGTATATGATAATCATCCCCACATCATGGGTTATACTGGCTATATATACCTCATTCGGGTTTCCAATCAACGACGCAGAGCTTATGTCCTTTCCAATAACACCGCATAATATGGAATGCTTTAAAAAACCATCAAGGTCAAGGCTCTTATAATCTTTTTTTGCCAATGTCAAAAAGGGCATCTGAAGGATTATATGTGTTAAGTGCTCATAGCCTATCAAGGTAATGGCGTGTTCAATGGAGGTAATCTTTCTTGCGCCAGTCCTGCTGAAAAATGCACTGCCTGCTACCCTCAGTATCTCTCCCACCATCTGTCTCTTATACACATCT
>JAOAHW010000162.1 GCA_026415015.1 Syntrophorhabdaceae bacterium | reverse complement strand
TTTAAAGCTATCAAACATACCCTACCAGATAAAGTAGATCTTCTAATCAAAACAGAGTAATAAACAGAGTAATAGTAGTGCCTATGGAAGAATAGGAGTTTAGTTATTTCAATAGGTTAGGGGAAATTACCGACGAAGTCGGGAGACCTTTAAATAAACTTTCTCGTCCAATCAACAAGTGTCTCCATTAGCTCTTTAATCTTTGTAAGCGTTGCATCATCTGTTATCTTTTTATTTTCATCTATCTTTTTGTCTACAAAAGGCACCATGACCTCAGGCTGGTTTAAAAGCATGATGTTGAGAAAAACACAGACCTGTCTTAAATGGTACTGTGCCCTTGCAGTCCCCAGCATACCTATAGAGCAACCCATTATAGCCCCTGGTTTTCCAAAAAAGGCATTATCACCATAGGGACGGGAGGCCCAATCAATGGCATTTTTCAAAACACCTGGTATAGAGTAATTATATTCTGGGGTAACAATGAGGATTCCATGGGAAGACCTTATCTTTTCTTTAAATTCCTTTACCTTTAGTGGAGGGTCAGCCTCAAGATCCTGATTAAAAGGTGGTATACCCTCTAAGTCAAATATCTCAAGCTCACAGTTTTCTGGTGCCAATTCCTTGGCTGTTTTCAAAAGAATCTTATTAAAAGAATCCTTTCTTAAACTGCCTGCAAATCCCAATATATTTATCTTTTTTACATCCATGACATCCCCTTTTTTTTAAACTATCTCAATCTTTCCTCTGAGAGATTGAGATGATCTGTCTCTATCTCTACAAGGGCTTCAAAGATCTGTTTTATCCTTGGGCTATCTGACTCAGAGGCAGCCTTTTTGTAAAATCCTATTGCCCTCTCTTCCCTTGCATGGGACTCTTCGAGGTTCTTTCTGTTCTCTTTATAACAGGTATCATCTCCTTTTGGAATTGCAGGGAGTTTTAGTATCTTCCTCCAAATAGCTGCATGTTCTGCCTCTATTTTCCCAAGTGCCTTAAATAACAACTTGCCCTCAGCATCATCTGTCTCATCTGCTGCACAGAAATAAAAGGTTGAATTACTTACCTCAACCTTTAGGGCATGTTCTGCATTTGCCTTATCCTTTGCAGTTAATTCAACATTAAATTCTACCACAGACTCTCTTGCCTCTTGAATATATTGGATGTGGGCACCACAGAAAGGGCAGTTCTGGGGTGGGCTTTCACCTACGTAAGGGTCTCCACATATTACACATCTCCATAATTTGACCATTTCTTACCTCCTCTTTTGCTATTACTCATCAACCCTTTTTCCTTTCCTTTATTAAGGAGAGGACCCCTCCTTAATCTCCCCACTTGCTGGGGAAACATAATCAAGGAGGGGCAAGGAGGGGAGGATGATTAGTTAAGCGGGTTTGCCATGGTTGCATCTATGCCTTCTGAAATGCACTCTTTGGTGCATTGCATATAGGACAGTGCCAGTCATCTGCAAGTTCAGCAAAAGGGGTCTTCTCATAATTCTCATTGTATTCATAACCACATATAGAACACACATAAACCATAATTTACCTCCTAATCTTTATTTTGCTCTGAACCTAAGCCCTCTATATCCTTACATTTTTTACAGATACCATAGAAATCCACATGATTACCTATTATATCAAAGCCCTGAAACTCATCTTCTGGCAGTTCAAGGATAAATTCTGTAAAGACATCAAATATCTCACGACATTTCACGCATATGAGGTGATGATGGGGCCTTGTGTCACAATCAAACCTCTTTTTGCCTGTATCTATAGATAATTCAATGATAAGCCTCTTTTCTTTTAGTTTCTCCAGGGTATTATAGACAGTGGCAAAAGACATGGTGGGAAATTTTTCTGAAACAGCCTTATATACATCCAAAGCCGAGGGATGGACTCTATTTAACTCAAGATACTCAATGATGGCGAGTCTCTGTGGTGTCTGTTTTATATCTGTTATATCAGATAGAATCATTTTTAATTTATACCTCTTTCTCTTTAGTTAATTTTCTCAACTTAAATTGATTCTAAATTAGGAGTAATTTTTTGTCAAGAAAAATTTGATTCTAAGAAAATTTTTAATTAAATTTTTTAAGTTGGGGATTTTGAAAAAATCACAGTATCGCAGGTTATATAAATTGCTTTAAGACAAAAGAGAGTCATTTAAAAGTCAGATCTTGCCTTTTATTATTATTATGGGGTTTTTTTCAGGGTCAAGCCAGGATATTATTTTTTTTATATCATCTTCAGATAGGGCAATACACCCTGAAGTAGGTGTATCTGGGTCTTTCCAAATGTGCATAAATATTGCACTTCCTCTGTATTTCACTACTGGATTAGTATTATAATTGATTACCACACCTAATTTATAGAGATTATCATCCCTTTTCATCTTTTCAAAGCTTTTTGCATCTATGTCTCCTCTGATAAAACGATTATACATAGGGTGCTCAGGGTCATCCACCCATTTATCATTATCAGTAAGCTCTGTGTATGCCATCTTTGTTTCTGGTCTATTATGATAGCCAAAGACAAACCCTAAGGTGTAGACACCAGCAGGTGTTGCATTGTCCCCTTCCCTCTTTTTTTCTCCTTCTACAATGCCTGCCTTACCTGTCACCACATCAAATGAATATACCTTTTTCCAGCCTTTAATACTCTTTTCATAGCAATTTATTTTTCCATGAAAATCATCCATACCCTTATTTTCTACAATAATCACCTGTCCCGCTGTTGTATATTGACTAAATTCGTATTCCATAGCTATGGTATTTTTACAACGATAGGCATTGAAAAGTGAAATAAAAAAACAAGGCAGGTTAAAGATATGATTTTTTTTGATCCCTTATCTATGAAATGATAATAACACTTTCATTTTTTCCCTTATTTTGTTAGTATAAAATCATCTTAATCCCATTGTCTATAAACAAAATTAGAAGGAGCTTGGCAGATGAGTGAGAATAATAAAACAGAATTCAAGTTTGATTTAGAGGAAGGAGAAAAAATAGGAAATAATTTTGTTTTAAAAGATAGTTACGAAGAAAAGGGTCTTTTGGCAAAGATAAAGGACAACATAGGGAAAATAGTGATGGTTTTGCTCCTTGTTTTATGCATTATAGGAATCTTATCCTTATGGGGTGCATTATATTCAACTAAAGTTACTGTGGCAGAACTCTCTAAGAAGATAGAAGGCATAGATTTAAAGGCAATTAAAGCTCAGATTGGTGATTTAGAATCAAGGATTGAAGGCCTAAAAAAAGAAAATGAAGGCCTCAGGGCTGAATTAACAAGTATCAAAAATGAGATGGAAAATATAAAGGCCATGAAGGCTAAACCCGCCCAACCTCAGGCACAAAAACATAACAAGACTGTCAAGCCAAAGAGAAGGTGACACAATCCTTATCCTAGTTTCAGGAGGTGTTATATGTCTGTATTAATGGAATTTGCCATGTTTCCCACTGACAAAGGAGAGAGTGTAAGCGAATATGTAAGCAGGATTATTAAAAATTTAAAGGATAGTGGCGCTAATTATAGGCTTACACCCATGGGGACAATAGTTGAATTTGAGACCCTTGAAGAGGCCCTTGACCTGATAAATAAATCATATAAACAGCTTGAGCCTGACTGTAACAGGGTTTATACAGCTATTAAATTCGACATCAGAAAAGGCCAATCAGGGAGGATGGAGAAAAAGGTCCAGTCTGTGGAAGAAAAGATATCAAAAAAATAAAAATATAGGAGCCAAAATGTTTAATCCTACAAAGATTATTGCCATAGGACTGAATTACCATGACCATGCAAAGGAGATGAATGAAAAACTCCCTGAGTATCCCCTTATATTTATGAAGCCACCTACAGCCTTTATACCTGATGGTGAACCCATTATATACCCGCCTCAGACCAAAGAGCTTCACTACGAAGGGGAGCTCGGTATTGTCATAAAAGACAGGATTAAAAATATAAGCGTAAAAGATGCACATCTTCACATTGCAGGTTATACATGCGCAAATGATGTAACAGCAAGGGACCTCCAGAGGATAGATGGCCAGTGGACAAGGTCAAAATCCTTTGATACATTCTGCCCCCTTGGACCCAGAATTGTTCCTGACGTAGACCCTGTAGCAGGCCTTGAGATAATAACAAGGGTAAATGGCGCTATCAAACAGCATTCAAACACAAAAAACATGATATTCAATGTCTATGAACTTGTAAGTTTCATCTCATCCATTATGACCCTTATGCCTGGTGATGTAATCATTACAGGGACACCCCCTGGCGTTGGACCGATTTTGGTTGGTGATACAGTAGAGGTAGAGATAGAGGGTATAGGGGTATTAAAAAATACTGTAGTGGCAAGCTGATGTATACATCCAGTTTTCCCTATATTGGTCCTGGATTTAAAACAATTTAAACATACAAGAACAATGAAAAACTAAAAATAAATCTATTTTAAACAGGGAGCATGAAATGGAAAATATAACCTTTGATGATTTTTTAAAGCTTGACCTCAGGGTCGCTGAGATAAAGGCATGTGAGGATATCCAGGGTGCGGATAAACTCTATAAACTTACTATTGACTTAGGTGAGACAAGAGATATAGTGGCAGGTATAAAACAGTATTACAAAAAGGAAGAGCTTGTAGGAAAAAAGATAGTTATTGTAGCCAACCTGGAACCGAGGAAACTAAGGGGTATAATATCCCATGGCATGCTCCTTGCAGCGTCTTCAGAGGATAAATCATCAGTAGTCCTCCTCACACTTGATAGGGATATCCCCAATGGCAGCAAGGTATCATAATAGTTTTTGATAAAGTAAAAATTGATTTTAGTCCTCTAAATACAGATGTTTAACAATATCCTGCTGTTTATAACAGGTCTTGTTCTCTTCTTATTCGGCATGATTAAGCTAAGCGAGCTCATGCAGCAACAGTTAAGTGGCAGCATAAGAGACTATCTCAAGATATCTGTGGCAAGACCTATTTATGGATTTTTTATGGGTATAGTCTCTACCCTTCTTCTCCAGAGTAGCTCTGCAACAACCCTTTTAACAATGGGGGTGGTGAGCGCAGGGCTTATAAGCTTCTATCACTCCTTAGGGATAATACTCGGTGCAGACATAGGCACAACCCTCACTGCCCAGCTTGTTGTGTGGAAGTTCACCACCATCTCTCCCTTCATAATACTTGCAGGCGGGATTTTGATGTTTACTGGTAAGGAAAGGCAGAGGTCAATTGGTGAGGCAATATTCTATTTCGGGCTTATCTTTTTTGGTTTAAATATTACATCAGAGGCTACAGCGCCTCTTAAGAATAATCAGGCATTTATAAGGTTTTTTCAGGAGGTAAAAAATCCTCTAATAGGTGTAGGTATTGGTGCGGTCTTTACAGGTATTGTCCAGGCATCTGCTATTCCAGTAGGGATCATGGTTATTATGGGTCAGCAGGGGCTTATAAGTATTGAGAATGCCGTACCTATTGTGTTCGGTGCAAACATAGGTACTACAGTTACAGCGCTACTCGGCAGTCTTGTCCTTAATATAAATGCAAAAAGAAGTGCCATATCCCATCTTCTATTTAAGGTAATCGGCGTTATATTTGCCCTTGTTTTTTTCCCTTTTTTTATAGACCTTATAAAGACTCTATCATCTCAGGTCTCACAACAGGTAGCCTTTAGCCATTTTTTTCTGAATCTCCTTGTTGCCCTTATATTTGGTTTCTTTTTAAAACCCTTCTCTTATATTATGGAGAAGATTATTCCAGGCAAAGATGAAACCCTGCCCCTTTGGCCTGAATATTTAAATAAGAGATGTCTTAACAATGCAGATGATGCCCTTGAATGTGTCCGTAAGGAGCTTGTAAGAGAGATAGTCCTTGCCAGAAAGATGCTAATTGACAGCCTTGGTCTTATCAATAATTTTAAAAGCGCAAAGAGAAAGGACCTGGGATATATCGAGATGGTCATTGATAATCTTCAGGCTGAGATAACAAAGTATCTCTGGAACATATCCTGTAGTCAACTGTCTCCTGAACTCTCAAAGAGGCTCTTTGCCTTTTCTTCTATTGTATACGATATAGAGAGGATGGGTGACCACTCTACAAATATAGTTGAGCTATCTGAATCAAAACATATAAGAAGGGCCATATTTTCAGAGCCTGCACTCATAGAAATCAAAGAGATAGGTAGATTGGTTATACAAACTGTTGATTTAACATCATCTGTTATAGAAGACAAAAACAGGGTCAATTTGGATGTGATTATAGACATGACTGCAAAAATAGACCACCTTATCAAAGATGCTATAGATAGACACCTCCAGAGGTTCTATCAGCGTATCTGCAGGGCAGAGGCAGGCCCAATATTTGTTGATATGCTTGTAAACCTCGAGGGCATCTCCCGTCACTGCCGTATTATAGCTGGACAACTAAAGGGCCTTGAGGTTTATCCTTAAAGATAATGGGAATTTGATAGTTATCAGAGCCTTCCTGGCATTACAACACCAAGATTGAGAAAAATCCTCATATAAAGACAGATAATTAGCAAAATTAACATAAAAGAGAGGATAAGCCAGTCCTTTATCTTCATTACAGGCTCATAGTACAGTGTCCTCTGGGATTCAGGACTAAAACCCCTGGACTCCAGTGCCATAGAAAGGCGGTTTGTATACCTTATGGCAGTGATAAACATGGGGACAGCAAGGGGGATAAACTTTCCAAAACGACTTAATATGTTTTTTGATTCAAGGTCAAGGCCTCGGGATACCTGGGCCTGGACAATTGTTGCCCCTGCACCCACAAAGGTAGGGACAAGACGTAAGGCAGTAGAGAAAGCGAATGCCAGTGGATAAGGCATACCCATCTTTATTAGCCCATTTGTTATATCTTCATTTTTTGTGGTAGAGAGGAGGATGAGCCCTGCGATAACAAATGTGGACAGCCTCATACCCATGGCGATACCATAAAAAAGTGACTCTTTTGTTAATCTCAGGAACCCCCATGACCATATGAGGGTCTTTCCTGTTGTAAAAAAAGGCCAGAGAATAACACTAAATACGATAAGGAGTAAGAGTATGTATCTCAATGTCCATAGTGCCTTTTGAGCCCTTGCAGAGAGGGCTATAGCAAAGACGCTAAAGGCTATTATAGCCATATATATGGGGCTATTGAAGCACAGACAGATGATAAAGACAATAGCAACACCTATAAGCTTTGTCCTTGGGTCAAGATTATGGAGCCATGTCCCTTTATCCTGATAAAGAGAGAGATTCATTGGAGTTTTAACTCCTCAGCAAGGTCTTCCACTGTCATGGCATCAGTACCAAGCCAGTTACTTAATCTTACAATAGGCGAAGGCACAAGTGATGCCTCAGATAGCCTATTTTCATCGGCAAATACCTGTCTTGTGACACCATCATCTAATATCTTGCCATCTTTCATTACTATACACCTATGGGCATATCTTTCTGCAATCCACATGGAATGTGTGATAATGATAATAGTGTGGCCTTTTTTGTTTAAATCTTTTAGCATCTCAAGGCTCTCCTTTTGATGCTGGTAATCAAGTCCTGTGGTAGGCTCATCGAGTATTATCACCTCAGGTCTCACAGCAAGCACAGAGGCAACAGCCACCCTCTGCCTCTCACCCTTTGTTAATACAAAGGGAGACCTGTGTTCATAGCCCTCAAGGCCTGTGACTGCAAGGGCCTCTTCTACATTCCTCTTAATAGTTTTAGGGTCTTCACCAAGTATCTTCAACCCGAATCCAACCTCTTCCTGAACTGTGGATGCAAATATCTGGTGGTCGGGGTTTTGAAATACATATCCCACGAGCCTTGCCAGTTCATTATGTTTATATCTTGTTGTTGGCTTTCCATCTATAATCACCTCGCCTGAGGTAGGTCTAAGAAGTCTATTTAGGTGTTTTGCAATAGTTGTCTTTCCTGAGCCATTCTGTCCTAAGATTGCTATAAACTCCCCTCTTTTTACACCAAAATTTATGTCTTTCAAGACATCACTGTCTACCCCAGGGTATCGAAAACATACCCCTCTAACCTTTATAAAAAAATTGTTATTCCCAGTATGGTTTTTTGCATCCCTCATCAGGCTATGTCTCTTTACTAAATTGTTTTTCTCGATGAGGTCTATGGCAGCCTCCACTGTCAATGGTTTTCCCTCCCAGCCCATCCTGTTAAATAAAGACAAAGTCTGAGGGGGCATAACCCCACAGGATAATAGGAGTTTTTCATCGGATAGATATTTCTCAGGCCTACCCTGCCCTATAATCTCGCTGTCTTTCATCAACCATAACTGGTCTGCACCAATAGCTGTATCAGGGTCATAATCCACCATAATAATAGTCCTCTTCCTGTCCCTTAAAAGCCCTGCAAGGGATAGAATATCTACCCTACCCAATGGGTCGAGGTCTGATGTAGGTTCATCCATCACCACAACAGAGGGCTCCATGGCAATAACAGAGCCTATAGCAAGCCTCTGTTTCTGTCCACCGGAAAGGGTTGATGTATCAGATAGCCTCTTTCCCCCAAGCCCTAAAAAGTCTATATATTTATCAATACGCCCTGATATCTCATCTCTTGGGAGGCATAGGTTCTCAAGGCCGAATGCCATCTCAAGCTCCACATTTGTTGAAAAAAGCTGCGCCTCAAAATCCTGAAACACAAGCCCTACTGCCCCTGCCATCTCTTTGATACTAAATCCTGTTGCATTTTTCCCCCCTATAGAGATATTTCCCTTATAATTACCTTTGTAGAAACGGGGGACAATACCATTCATGGCATAACAGAGTGTAGATTTCCCTGCACCGCCATGGCCCATAATGACCACAAGCTCACCTTCACTAATCTCACCATTTATATCTTTTATGGCAGGCTCTTTTGAGTTCCCGTATGAAAAAGATAGGGATTTTATAGATATAGGGACACCCATATATATGACTATAAGATAAGACTCCCTGCTATAATAAAAATCAATGAAGACCAGCTAACTAAATTTACAGATAAACCAGGGATAAACCCTGCAAAGATCCCTGCCATTGCCCCTGTGGCCACAAGCCATGAGCCCAGAATACCCCTAAATGACATACTATCTGGCTTTATACCCATTATATCTGTCCATACAAGGCCAAGCTGATTTTTTGTCACATCATAGACTGCAATGAGTAACACCACGCCTATTAGATTACCGATTATATTATTTACGGCAATAATCCTTGAGACTACCTCATAGGGTACAATCCCTATGGCATCTACCATTAACCCAATAAGTACAGCACATGAACAGGATGATATAACGGTTATAGATATATATGCAGACCAGCTCTTTATACCCTTGACATTCCACTGATAGTCTCTCTCTGAAAAGGGAAAAAAATTGAGCCACATGGTATAAGGAAGATACCCTAAGAGAAAATTACCAAAAAAACCTGCCAATGATGCAGGGCCTAATGTGCCACCGAATATATCCCCTATGAGATTTCCAATGGCCAACCCCCAGGCACCTGCAGGGCCAAAAAGTATACCAAAGGTCATCAAAAATATCCCTGCCACCCTTACCTCTGTAACACCTGGTATCAAAGGTATTGCTGTCTTAAAGGCTATCAGTGCTGCTGCATAGATTGCAGCACTAACTGCCACAAGGACAATCATCCTTGTATTTTTCCACATCTCAAGGGCGTATCTCATATTTTTATTCCTTTTTAGTGAATATACGACAGGCCTCTACATGGTGTCAATGACAAACAAAAACCTTGACTACCATCACTCGGCTTTGTTAGTATGCTAAACAAATTTTTTCAAAAAGGAAGGTCTATGAAGCCAAAAAAGATAGATGGTATAGATAAGGTATTGATTATTGGTTCAGGCCCGATTATTATAGGTCAGGCATGTGAGTTTGACTATTCAGGTACCCAGGCATGTAAGGCACTGAGGTCAGCAGGTTATAAAATAATCCTTGTTAACTCTAACCCCGCCACCA
>JAOAHW010000201.1 GCA_026415015.1 Syntrophorhabdaceae bacterium | reverse complement strand
GATGTGTATAAGAGACAGTCTGTAAATATGGCTACCACACCTGCCTCTCCGTGGGGTATCTGCCTTGGTCCATAGACATTGCTGTATCTTAGGACTGTATATTTGAGGCCATACTGACCATAAAAAAACCTTATATACTTTTCGCTGGATAGTTTAGATATGGCATAAGGAGATGCTGGCTCAGGTACATAATCCTCTCCTGTGGGCACTTCATCGGCATCACCGTATATAGCACCGCCTGTAGATGAGAATATAAACTTTTTCACCTTATATTTCACACATAACTGGAGTAGCCTTATTATGCCCTTTATATTCACTTCTGCATCAAAAAGGGGGTCCTGGACAGATAATGGTACTGATATCTGGGCTGCATGGTGATTAACAATATCAGGTATCTCCTTTTCAAAGACCGCTTCTATGTCCTCTTTACATATATCCTCCACATAGAGCCTTGCCTTTTTGTTCTTATTTTCTCTCCGGCCTGTTGATAGATTGTCTATGATAGCCACATCATAGCCCTTTTCTATATAGGCATCTACAACATTTGAACCGATAAAACCACATCCACCAGTCACAAGAACCTTCATTATATCCTCCGCAAAAGTAGACTATAGACCATAGACTAAAGACTATAGACTATTTCAAACCTAATAGGCTAACCTCTGCAAAACATCGGTTTGTGCAATCCTTTAGATAGGCTGTACTAAAAGGCCTGCATCTAATATCTTACTTATTTTTTATAGCTCTATGACCTTTGCCTCTATCATGCCATCTATGGCCAGTATCTCGCTTAAGACCTCCTCACCTATAGGGTCATCTACAGACACAAAGGCCACCTCTTCTCCTGTATGCTGTCTTGATACACTCAAACCTGATATATTTATCCTGTGATTTCCAAGTATTGTACCTACCTTACCTATGATACCAGGTCTGTCGAATATCCTGAAGTGTAGGAATGTCCCTTCAGGTATAACATCAAGGTGGAACCTGTCAAGGAGTACAATCCTACCTAATTTATCAGAGAATACAGTCCCTGCTATAGATAGTTCCTCAATATCTGTCTTTAGGACAAAGAGTATTAAATCATTGAATTTATCATACTGGTCTGTCTTTGTCTCCTCGACTGTGATGTTTCTGTCTTTTGCCAGATAAGGTGCATTTATGTATGTAACTGATTCCTGTATATAGACACCGAGAAAGCCTTTAAGGCCTGCAATGGTAAAGGGCTGATAACTAAAGGGGACATCGAATTTTCTCTCACAGAGGTCTTCCTCAAAATTCTTGCCTATCATAACAATCTTTATCCCTTCAGGCCTTCCCTTTGCAATCTGTGCAGCGAGTTTACCTATCTTTTCAGTAAGGCTGAAATAGAGTTGTAGGTTCTCTGTGAGCTGGGATTTCATAAAGGGGATATTAACTGCATTCTGGTAAGGTCTACCGTGTAGCGCATTTACTACCTGTTCGCATATAATCCGTGAAACTGCCTCCTGTCCCTCCATTGTATTGGCGCCTATATGGGGTGTGGCAAAGACATTCTCGAGCTCAAGGAGCTTACTGCTCTTTGGTGGCTCCTCCTCGAATACATCAACCCCTGCAGCAAACACCTTGCCGCTTTTTAAGGCCTCATACAGGTCATTTTCATTTACAATGCCTCCCCTGGCACAGTTCACAAAGATCACATTGTCTTTCATCAGGGCTATCTCTTTAGCTGTTATCATGTTTTTTGTGGCAGCGGTAAGGGGTGTATGAAAGGTGATGATGTCTACCTCTTTTAAGAGGTCCTCAAGTCTGTCATAGAGTTTAACCCCTAAGGAATCTGCCTTACTCTTTTTTATATATGGGTCATAGGCAATGACCTTCATGCCAAAGCTCTTTGCCCTGATGGCAACATTACTGCCTATCCTGCCGAGACCCACAATCCCTAAGACCTTATTGTAGAGCTCAATGCCCATAAACCTCTTCCTGTCCCATTTTCCGCTCTTGAGGGAATCATTTGCCAGGGGGATCTTTCTTGCGGCAGCAAGCATAATACCCATGGTAAGCTCTGTTGCCGCCAGTGTATTGCCTGTAGGTGCATTCATGACAATAATGCCCTTTTTACTTGCCGCCTCTATGTCTATATTGTCCACACCTACTCCTGCCCTCCCTATAATCTTGAGCCTTCCGGGGTTTTCTATGAGGTCCTCTGTGATGGTTGTGCCACTTCTTGTGATTATGGCATCATAGTTACCAATGATTAGCTTGAGTTCGTCGTTTTTTATCCCCGCCTTTATGTCTATATCTATATCCCTGCTTCTTGATAGGACCTCTATTCCATCTTCAGAAAGGTGGTCTGTTATAAGAACCCTATACTGTTTCATGTTATCACCCTAAAATATTTTTTCAAAAGAATATCATTGTAGATTCCAAAAAATCAAGTTTTGCTGTCCCTACCCCATCTCCTGTGAACCCAGAACCATTCATCAGGGGCCTTCATTATTATGGTCTCAAGAAAGGCATTTATCTTTCTGAGATTTGCCTTAATAAGTTCATCTATATCGCCCCTTCTCTCTATATTTATAGGCTCATTGCACACAACTGTATATCTTAAGAAACCCTCCCTGACAAGATAAACAGGGATAACAGGCGCACCTGTCTTCATTGCCACCACAGCAATACCCCTGTTTGTAGGTGCTTTCTCACCGAAAAAATCCACATATACACCCTTTGAGCGTTTTTCCCTCTGGTCTGCCAGGACTGCCACAATACTGTTTTCCTTAAGATACCTCATTATATCCCTGCCTGTGCCCTCATTAGGTATAATTTTAAGGCCTGTAGAAGACCTTATCCTGTTAAGGAAATTATTCAACATTATGTGTCTCTTTAATGGTCTTGCAAGGGCAACAACATCCTGGCCTAAAAGCGAAGATGCAATCCCCATTATCTCCCAGTTAGAATAGTGGAATATGACAGCAAGGATACCTTTCTTCCCCTCAAGTGCCCTGTCTATGAAATGTCTATTTTCTATAGAAAACCTCTCACTGTATCTATCCTTTTTTATATACGGGACAAGGAGCATCTCTACAAAATTAATGCCGAATTTCTCAAAACAACCCTTTGCTATCCTCTCTATATC
>JAOAHW010000125.1 GCA_026415015.1 Syntrophorhabdaceae bacterium | reverse complement strand
AAGACAACACAGGAGTGAGTAAGGCATGAAATTTTCTATTCATAATTACAGCCTATTATAAGTTTTATCCATAAGAATGACAACCTAAATAATCTCTATTTTCGTAATCAAAGGCACCTGTATTTTGAAGGCATGTTTTGTGCGGTCTTGCGGTTTTGCCTTTTTGATGTCAGGTATTTCATTGATTGGCTATAAATTTAACTGTTATTACATGCCTGAAAATGAAGTTAGTGCTGTCTTTATATCCTCAGGTTTAATGAATGTGGCTAATCCAATAAAGAGGGAAACCACCCACTGAAAAAGGAAGGGTATTTACAAAATTTTTAATTACTGGGCTTTTCCAGGTCTTCACTCTAAATTGTGGTGGGTCATGGTCTGTGTCTATACCTTGAATTCTATGTTTTTGTAAGATAATTTATATACTTTTCTTAGCCAGCTCTCGACCAGAATCAGTAAGCCAGCATGCCCTGTAGGTATCGCCTGCTACAGTACCCCCAAGACCTGTCTCAACAAGACCTTTTTTGCAGAGACTATCAAGTATCAATCTATCAGCCTTACTTTTACAGACCTTATCAATCCAGGCAGCCCTCCTGTAACCCCCTCCTGTATACTGATTATCTTCTATCTTAAAGAGCATCTCCATCTCTTCACGGGTTATATCCATAAAAAACCTGTCTTATCAAACTGTATTCTTTTATGTTTTCCTCAAAAAGTCAACATCTTTTTAAAGGCCTCCCTGATGGTATCTAAGAAAAGATATCATGTCTTCAGGGACAGGGGCCTCTATGGACAGAGGGTTTTCTGTTAAAGGATGGATAAACTCGATCCTGAAGGCATGAAGAAGTGGTCTCGCTGCCATATGTCTTGCCTGTCTGCCGTATATCTCATCACCTACTATGGGATGACCTATGTGGGCGAGATGAACCCTTATCTGATGGGTCCTCCCTGTTATTGGATAAGCCTCAACATATGTATACCCCTTTAATCTCTCAAGGACCTTTATAGTTGTCAGCGCATCCCTGCCTCCCTGTCTCAAGACAGCCATCTTTTTTCTCTCTACAGGGTGTCTGCCTATATTACCCTCTATTATAAAGTTATTATCACCAATCATACCCTCTGTTATTGCCCTGTATATCTTTTTAATAGCCCTCTTTTTGAATATGGCTGACAACATCTCCTGTGTCTTTGAATCCTTTGCCACAAGTATCACCCCTGTTGTCCCCTTATCAAGCCTGTGGACAATGCCTGGTCTGAAATATGAGATGTCCTGTGCCTGTCTATTCTCGTACCTATCTTCTTGAAGGTCTCCTTTTTCAATAAAGGATGAGTCTTTTAAATATCCCAGTACTGCATTTACCAGTGTACCCTCTCTGTGGCCAAAGGAAGGGTGTACTACCATGCCTTCTGGTTTATTAATGGCAAGGATATATTCATCTTCATAGAGTATTTGAAGGGGGATATCCTGGGGTTCTAAATTTAAAGGCTCTTCCTCTGGTATTATCCCCTGTATAACCATCCCCTTCTTGACCTTCTGAGATGGCCTTGGGGTTTTGTTATCCACAAGGATGTGACCATCCTCTATAGCTGATTTTACCTTTGTCCTTGTAATATAAAACCTCTCAGAGAGATATACATCAAGCCTCTGGCCTGGTGTCTCTAATACAGTATGGGAGAGGTCTATCTTTTTCCCTGATATTGTCACCTTTTGTTTTTGGTTGTTCATGTGTCTTTAATAGAGAGTATCTTTAGGGTATATGATGGGGTCTGTCATAGAGGGCATTAACCATCTTCAAAAAGCGCATCTTTGATGCCTGCGATGAGGTCTGTTTCATCCTCTTGCTGGATTGTCCTCATATCTAAAATGAACCTGTCTTTTTCTATCCTGCCTATTATAGGGACTTTAAGATTTCTGAGCCTCCCCTCAAATCTCTCTATGCCTATTTCAGGCTCTAAGGCAAGACCAAAAGATGGAATTGACACATCAGGGAGAGACCCACCCCCTACCTCTGATAATATAGGTATAACAGAGACAGTTAATAACCCTTTTAGGTTTTTAATCTCTCTTGATATTTTTTTAGCCCTTCTTCTCAGTTTTTCCTTGTCTTCAAAGATCATGCGAATGGTGGGTATCTTCTGTCTTGCCCATGATTCATCAAGATAAAGTATCAGTGTGCCTTCAAGACCGGCAAGGGTAAACTTGTCAGGCCTCAGTGCCCTTGTTAAAGGATTAGATTTACATGCCTCTATATAGGCTGCCTTTCCTATTATTATGCCTGCCTGTGGGCCACCGAGTAGTTTATCGCCACTAAAGGATATGATGTCTATCCCCTTTTTTATCTCCTCTGTTATTGATGGTTCATCAGGGGCATCCTTGCCCATTATGGGATATAAGAGTCCGCTGCCAGCATCGAAATATGTGGGTATGTTGTATTTATTCCCTAAGGAGACAATCTCCTCTGTTGAAACCTGACGTGTAAAACCTTTAATGACATAATTACTCGTATGCGCCTTCATAAAAAGACCGGTTGATGAGGTTACGGCCTCTTCATAGTCTTTCATATGGGTCCTGTTTGTGGTGCCCACCTCTTTTAAGATTGCGCCACTTTTTTTCATTACATCAGGTATCCTGAAGGAACCACCTATCTCTATAAGTTCACCCCTTGAGATGATTACCTCTTTGCCACTGGCAAGGGTATTTAAGACAAGGAGCACTGCACCGGCATTGTTGTTGACCACAAGGGCATCCTCTGCGCCTGTTAGTTTTTTTATTATCTGGAGACAGTGATTGTGCCTGTCGCCCCTTGTGCCTTTTTCAAGGTCATATTCGAGATTTGTGTATGAGGATGCTGCATTTTTTATGGCATCAATGGCACTATCTGCAAGGATGGACCTGCCGAGGTTTGTGTGTATGATTATACCTGTAGCATTTATAACCCTTTTCAAACCCGATGCTACCTGTTTTTCAGCTATGCGTTGGCTATGTGATATTATTTCCTCTATGGAAGGTATGGAGGATACCTTTGACTGTTTTATGTCCTCACGGAGTCTATGAATGTATTGCCTCAATGCGTCCTTTGCTATGGCCTCAGGATATATTTCACATACATCCTGCCATGCCTTGTTTTTTATTATCTCATCCACCTTGGGAATATGCCTTAAGAGGTTTACGTTCATCATTTATTTGTAACATACAGGGATGGTTTAATCAACACACAAGGTCTAAAAAATATTGACATAAGATATGCCATTGTGTTAAAAAAAATACATTATGAAACAGAACATATTGAAAAATAAAACAAATTGGTGGTGGCAGTTGTAATAGGTGTGAAACCGTAGACAACATGCCACAGGCGGTTTCACACCGCCTGTGGCTTTTTTGTTTAAGGGGCCATGGGCAAAACCCATGACCCCTTTTTTATTAAAAAAAGGAGGTAAAGACATGGAAAAGAAGATTTTTTTAAAGGAGAGCGAGATACCAAGGGCCTGGTATAATATCCAGGCTGACCTGCAAAACCCATTACCACCACCTCTTAATCCTGCAACAGGACAGCCTATTACACCAGATATGCTTGCACCCATATTTCCCATGAACCTCATCGAGCAGGAGGTGTCACAGGAGCGTTATATTAACATACCAGGAGAGGTCTTAGACTGTCTCTTATACACATCT
>JAOAHW010000124.1 GCA_026415015.1 Syntrophorhabdaceae bacterium | reverse complement strand
AGGACAAGATATAATAAGGCCGTTCAGGAATTCAATACATCTATCAGGATATTCCCCAACAATATAACAAATAGGCTGCTTTTGCATCTCACACCAAAAGAGCCCTTTAAGGCAGAGCCAGGGGCTGAGAAGGCACCGCAGATTAAATTCTGAGGGCAATGGATATAAAGGTGCAAGGTATAAGATCAGAGAAAAAATATAAGTATTCTCTCAAGAATTTTTTTAACCTCCTGTTTTTTTCTTTTATTTTAACTGCCTGCCTTTGTTTTTTTGCCTTTGATTCCTTCGGCCTTGATGTACCACCTTTGAGAGGCTATGTGAATGATTATGCAGGGATGATAACCCCATCTGTCAAATCAAAGCTTGAGAAGGAATTAAAGGCCTTTGAAGGTTCAGATTCTACCCAGGTTGTTATTCTTACAATACCGTCTCTTAAGGGTGAGGTGATAGAGGAGTATTCTATAAAGGTTGCAGAGAAGTGGAAGATAGGTCATAAGGGCAAGGATAACGGTATTATACTCCTTGTTGCAAGGGATGATAGAAAAATGAGAATTGAGGTGGGCAGGGGGCTTGAAGGAAGACTTACAGACCTTACTGCAGGCCGCATAATAGAGATGGTAATAAAACCCAGGTTTAAAAGGGGTGACTTTGATGGAGGATTTATAGCTGGTGTCCATGCTATTATTGATGCCACAAGGGGTGAATTCACCGCAGAGATAAAACCTGCACAGCCAAGAAAAAAAGACATATCCCCTATCTGGACATTTATCTTCTTTGCAGGGATAATCCTTATTTTTTTAGGCAGGTTTTCAAGGGTGTTTTCAGGGATTTCAGGGGCTATTGGGTTACCACTTCTGGCATTTTTGATATTTTCACCCCCTACTATAACCCTGATACTCCTTGGTATACTCGGTCTTGTGGTGGGTCTATTTTTCCCAATACTTTTTGGGGGATGGCATAGAGGCGGGACATCATCTGGTTGGGGGCACTGGGGGAGTGGTGGAGATGGAGGGTTTGATAGTGGAGGTTTTAGTGGCGGCGGAGGAGATTTTGGCGGTGGTGGTGCATCAGGAGACTGGTGATGAGACATAAAAAAGCAGAGAGATTCTTTACAAAGGATGAAAAAGAGAGGATAAAAGGGGCAATAACTGCTTCTGAGTCCAAGACCTCAGGGGAGATCGCCACCATGATAGTAGATTCGAGTTGCGATTACAGGGATGCAGATGTAATGGGTGGTGTGCTTCTTGCCGGGTTTATATCCCTCATGATAACTATCTTTTTTTTCCATTCATCCCTGTGGTTATACATACCCACAACCTTCATACTGTTTTTTCCGTGTAGGGTACTTTTTAAAAGGTTTCCTGAGATGAAGATTGCCTTTGTCAGTAGAAAAAGGATGGAAAAGGAGGTGATTAATCGGGCTATAAGGGGATTTTATGAAAAGGGTCTATACAGGACAAAGGATAATACAGGTGTCCTTTTTTTTATATCCCTCTTAGAGAGAAAGGTATGGGTTATAGCAGATAAGGGTATCCATAGGAAGATGGAACAGTATACCTTAAACAGGTTTGCAAATATGGTGTCAAAGGGTATAAAAGAGGGCAGGGCATGTGATGCCTTATGTGAGGCCATAAAAGAGGCAGGTGAGGCCCTGGCAAGGCACTACCCTGTCCAGAAAGATGATATAAACGAGCTGACAGATGATATGATAACTGAATAGAGACCTTAATAGGTTGGCGATTTTTGATTATTTAGGGGATGTTTTTCAGTGTATTAATCTTTTACAAGGGTTTCAATCTATGGAATCACCTTCTCATTTTCTTCCTTTAATCCTGTCCCATTCTTTATTACATCCTCATATTCAGGGACAACTATACCTCTTTTAACCATTATATCATAGATGATCCTCGCCCTCCTCTCCACATATCTTGAACCACCATCTACACGATATTTTATGGGGTTGGGTAATATTGCTGCAAGCCTTGCTGCCTCAAGAGGGTCTAGTTCTTTTGAGGGTTTACTAAAATAGCGCATAGATGCTGCCTCTGCACCGAATATGCCGACACCCCATTCTGCCACATTGAGATATAGTTCGAGTATCCTCTTTTTTGAAAGGGTCTTTTCCAGTCTCCATGTGATTATTGCCTCTTTTATCTTCCTCAAAGGGTTCTTTGTGGGTGTAAGATAGAGATTTTTTACAAGCTGCTGACTTATAGTGCTGCCCCCGAATTTTGGTTTACCCTCTTTTATATCCTTTTCAATGGCCTTCTGTATTGCATCAAAGTCAAAACCTTTATGAGACCAAAACTTGTCATCCTCTGCTATTATTACTGCCTTTACAAGGTATGGGGATATAGCTGATATGGGTACCCATCTTTTATCTATCTTAATCCTCTTTCCCTGTTTTTTCCATTGATTCTCTCTATATTCCATAAAGGATGTTTTTTTTGGGTTTTTTGTCCTTAATATTGAGACATCAGGAAAGATAAGGTAATACCCTGTCCAGCCTATCATAAAGAGGAGAGTAACGATTATGAAGAACTTAAGGATACTAAAACGTCTTTTTCTATGACCCAAGTCAACACCTGTATTAATCTGGGACCTTCTCTACAGCCTTAAACAATTGAAAGAAAGACACACTAATGATAAATTATTATTTTTTACGATAAAACTTTAGTCAGTCAAAATGAGAGGTGTCCTGTATAGAGTGTATACTGTCTTTTTCTCACAGTAATTATGCCTTTATTAACAAGGTTTTTTAGCATCCTCGATACAGTCTCCCTGGAACAACCGCAGGAGCTTGCTATCTCTACCTGAGATGGCCCATTTTCTATAATGATGTGGTTTTTTACCTTGATACCTGTTTCCTCTCCTAATTCTATGAGGTATTTGAGGATCCTGCCCTCTACGCTGAAAAATGCAAGTCCTTTTATCCTCTCATCAGCTGCCCTCAGTCTCGCTGCCATGGTCTTTAAGATATTTACTGTTATGGCCGGGTTTTCCATAAGGAGTTTTATAAAATCATCTCTCTTTAATATGATAAATTCGCAGTCTTCTGTGGTCACTATATTTGCCGAGCGTGGCAGGTCATCGAGGATTGAGAGTTCACCAAAAAAACCATCTTTACCAATGATATCAAGGATGTATTCCCTTCCTTCATCGTCGTATAGGGATACCTTAACCTTGCCCTTTATTATTATATATAGGGCATCTCCTTTTTCGCCTTCCTGGAATACCACGTATCCTTTGGGGATAGATTTGATTGTGGCAATCCGGGAGATGAGCTTTATGTCTTCGTCATCGAGTATGTTAAAGAGGTTTACATTCTTTATAGTCTCTAAATACCTGATCATATCAAACTCCTTATATTTTTTTCAGAGCACATTGTATATATCCTTTAAGGCATCAAGGACCCTCGACCCAGGGACACCGCCCTGGGCAATCTGGGGGCTACCTCCGCCTTTTCCGTTGAACCGCTCTGTAAGTGTCTTTATAATTTTACCTGCGTTATATTGTTTCTGCAGGTCTTTGCTTACGGCAACAATAATAATACCCTTATCCTCACTGTTTGAGCCTACAGCCACAATAGATTTTTTCTCCTTGCTCCTTATTATGTCTGATACCTTTCTGAGCTCGTCTGGTTTTGCATCATCTAAAAACATGGAGATTATCTTTGCCCCATCCTTAGTCTTTGCAGCCTTTAATGCCTCATCTACCTTAAAAATCATTATCTCTTCTTTTAGTCTCTCTATGGTCTTTTCCCTATCCTTTAAGTCATCTACAAGGTCCATGACCCTGTCCTCAAGCCTACCTATCTCTGTATTTGTCTGCCTTGATATATTCTTTAATATACCTTCAATCCTTCTTTTATACAGGACAGCGCCTTTGCCTGTCACTGCCTCTATCCTTCTAACCCCTGATGCCAGTGAGCTCTCGCTTATTATGAAGAGGCTTCCTATCTCCCCTGTGTTTTTTACGTGTGTGCCTCCGCAGAGTTCTGCGCTGAAATCCCCTATCTTTACCACCCTTACCTTTTCCCCATATTTCTCCTCAAAGAGTGCTATTGCCCCCTCTCTTATTGCATCCTCTCGGGTCTTCTCCTCTATTTCTACACTGATACAATCGAGTATCTTTTCGTTTACCAAGTCCTCAACCTTTGCTATCTCTTCTTGTTCCATGGCCTGGAAATGGGTAAAGTCAAATCTGAAACTATCGGCCTCTACAAGGGATCCTGCCTGTTTAACATGGTCTCCCAGCACTGTCCTCAGTGCATAATGGAGTAGATGTGTGGCAGTATGGTTCCTTGATATACTCCGTCTTTTATCCAAATCTATTAAAAGACTTGCCCTCTCGCCCTTTCTTATTGTGCCCTCTGTCACCTTTATCTTGTGGGAAAAGAGGTCAGATCTTATTTTTTTAACACCTAAGACCTCTGCCTTGCCTGATGGTGATACAAGAAACCCTGTATCATCAATCTGGCCACCACTTTCTGCATAAAAGGGTGTCGTGTCAAAGAATATCTCACCTACTTGACCATGCCCAATCTCTTCAACACCTCTATCACCGCATATGATACCTATGACATCGGCATCTGCCTGTGTCTTTTCATACCCTACAAATACATTTTTTAAATCTGCCTTTAATGCCTCAATATGGCTGAGTTCTAACTCGTCACCTTTGATCTTTGAGGCAGTCTTTGACCGCATCTTCTGTGCCTTAAGTTCTTCTTCAAAACCATCTATATCTATTGTCAGGCCATCATCCTCTGCCATCTCCCTTGTTATATCCAGGGGGAATCCGTATGTATCATAGAGTTTGTACACGAGGTCTCCAGGTATAATAGATGCGCCCTTTGATCTCACCTCTTCAGATATCTCCTCATATAGCCTCATACCCACATTCAATGTCTCTATAAACCTCTCCTCTTCACCTTTTAAAACTCGGACTATATATGGGTGATTCTGTTTTATCTCAGGATAAGTCTCCTCCATGATATCTACTACAGCACTCGATAGACTATGGAGGAACTCCCTTTCTATACCTATCTTTTTGCCGTATCTCAGGGCCCTCCTTATAATCCTCCTCAAGACATAACCTCTTCCTTCTTTTGAAGGGAGTATACCATCGTTTATTATAAATGTGGCGCCCCTCACATGGTCTGCTATTACCCTGATGGCTATGTCTGTATTATCATCCTGTCCATATGCAGAGCCTGATATATCCTCTATCCTTTTTATTATGGGCATGAATAGGTCTGTTTCATAATTACCGAGTCTTCTCTGGAGGACAGATGTGATCCTCTCAAGTCCCATGCCTGTATCTATGGATGGTTTGGGAAGCCTTTTCATCTGCCCGTCTTTTTGACGCTCAAACTCCATAAATACAAGATTCCATATCTCCAGGAATCGGTCACAGTCACATCCAACCATGCATGTAGGTCGTCTGCAGCCAACACCCTCTCCCAGGTCATAGATAATCTCTGAGCATGGGCCACATGGCCCTTCATCGCCCATAGACCAGAAATTATCCTTTTCACCGAGCCTTACAATCCTCTCATCCCTGACGCCTATATCCTTCCAGATGGATGCAGCATCCTCATCATCTTTGTATACTGTAATCCA
>JAOAHW010000200.1 GCA_026415015.1 Syntrophorhabdaceae bacterium | reverse complement strand
AGATGTGTATAAGAGACAGCTATAGCACCATCCTGATGCCCTACCCCTTCTTTTGCATCTATAACAAGGTTAACCACATCTGCCCTCTCTACACTCTTTATAGCGCTTGAAACAGAATATTCCTCAATTTTATGGGATATCCTGCTTTTTTTTCTAAGGCCTGCTGTATCTATGATAACAACCTTTTTATCCATAAACTCAATCTCTGTGTCTATGGCGTCCCTTGTTGTACCAGGGACATCGCTTACAATCATACGCTCTGAACCGATTATCATATTCACAATAGATGACTTACCTGTATTGGGTCTACCTACAAAGGCAACCTTTAATATATTGTCCTCTGTCTTTTGTTCTTTTTCTTCTAATTTATGTCCCCTCACCTCTGACCTTATATCCTCAAGTAGGTCATCAATGCCTATCCCATGTTGAGAGCTTACAGGATAAAATTTCTCTACACCAAGTTCATAAAACTCACTGATAGCTACCTCTCTTTTTTCTGAATCAATCTTGTTGACCACACAGAATATGGGTTTGTTTATTCTTCTTAAACCTTCAAATATCGTTTTATCTTCAGGGGTTAGTCCATCTTTGCCATCAAGCATGAATATTATTGCCTGGGATTCATTTAGAGATTTTTCTATCTGCGTCCTTATCTTTTTAGGGATCTCGTCTTCTTTCTCTGATTGAAAACCACCTGTATCAACCAGTATATAGGTGTCACCATAGTATTCAAACTCACCGTAATTACTATCCCTTGTAACACCAGGTCTATCCTCTGTAATTGCCTTTTTGTATCCAAGGACCCTATTGAAGAAGGTTGATTTACCTACATTAGGTCTACCTACTATGCAAATAATCGGCTTCATAATCTCTCAAAGGATTATCTATCTGTCTTTATACTTGACAATCAAGCTTAAGATAAAACCAATCAAAGGGAGGAGACATATGGATTTAAGGGCAGCAGGGACACCATAGTTATCTGCTATAATCCCAAGGAGGGTCACTCCAATACCACCTGTCCCTATGGCAAACCCCACCATAAGCCCTGATGCCACACCAAGCCTGTTTGGCAAAAGCCTCTGGGCCATAACTATGGTTACAGAAAATGTGGATATCATCAGCATACCCTGTAACCCAAGGATAAAATACAATAGAATACTGTTCTGGATAAAAGGGATAAATATAAGAGGTAGAGTGATTGTGGCAAGGAGCATGGTAAGTCTGAGGAAAAATCTGTGTCCCCATCTGTCTGCAAAGGGCGAACCAATAAGGGTGCCAGCAGCACCACATAAAAGATAGATAAAGACAAGTTTTCCTGCGATAAGAGGGTCTCCCTTCATGTAGTTTATGTAGTAAAAGGGTATATAGGACAAAAGCCCCATCTGTGTCCAGGAACGCATAATAACAACCATTATAACCATAAAAAGCGATACATATGAACCCAGAGTAGCCTTTTCTGTTGACTGCTTTTTTCTCTCATGCTCAAGGCTTGGTATGGCAATAGTCTTCTTCTGGCTCAAGATTATTGCCACACAGGCAAGGGATATTACAACCATAAAAGGGAGATATGAAAATCCAAGGTGATGGATGAGATATATGGAGATTATAGGTCCCAGAGAAAAACCGAGGTTACCACCTACAGAGAATATAGACATACCTGTGACGCTTCTCTCACCTGTGAAAAAGTGGGCAGTTTTATAACCCTCTGGGTGATAGGCAGCTATGCCAAGCCCGCTTATGACAACAAGGAACAATACCATTATATAATTATTGGGCAGGGATAAGAGTGAATAACCTATGCCTGCTGCCAGGACCCCTACAGGCAATAAGATCGCCTTTTCTTTTTTATCAGAATAAAAACCAAAAAGGGGCTGTAGAATAGACGATGTAAAGTTTGCCATCATGAGTATAAAGCCTGTCATTGTATAGGAAAGGGCGAGCTTTTCCTTTAAAAAGGGCAGCGTTGCTGGTAGTGCACCCTGATAGATATCTGTAACAAGGTGCCCCAGGGATAATATAAGGAGAACCTTTAGATTAAACTTTGCCATCTTCTAATATGTGCCTCAGTATCATGAGTATCCTGCAGGTGGCACCCCATATCCTATCACCATTATAGTAGATGGATGGCACCATCTCGAACCTGCCCTCGTATTCGGCAGATTCCAGACCTAATTTTACTTCCATAAGATTTTTTATGGGAAAAAATATAAGATATGCAACCTCATCAGGGTTTGTCTTAAAATTATATGGATAAGGTAT
>JAOAHW010000052.1 GCA_026415015.1 Syntrophorhabdaceae bacterium | reverse complement strand
CCCTTTCTACTGTAAGCTGGATAAGGGAATTATTGTTTATAATCTTTATAAATGGTTTGGGTGCAAACTCTGTGCTTATAGGCCAGAACCTCTCTCCTTTGCCACCTGCCATGATTACAGCATAGGTGTCCTCTAATATCTTTGGGTCTTTCAATCCAATCTCCATCGTAACCTATCCTATTATATATGTTCGAGGATCCTTGGCAGTATCTCTGATGCTGTCCCTTTAAGAAAAAAATCTGTAATTGAAGTTGTAAAGGGTGTATGTTCAAGGTTTACCTCTACAATAACTGCGCCATTGGATTTTGCCTGATATGGCAGGTCAGCAGCAGGGTATACCACACCTGATGTCCCTATTATAAACATCACCCTGCATTTATTTACCTCGTCATTGGCCCTTATCATCTCCACCATAGGTATGCCCTCGCCGAAAAAGACCACATCAGGCTTTAGTGCCTGGCTGCAGGCATCACACCTTGGATATGGTGTTATATTCACCACCTCTGGTTCAAAGGGGACCCTTTTTGAACACCTGATACAGACAAGCCACCTGTGATTTCCATGATACTCTATTACATTTTTATTCCCCGCAAGCTGGTGTAAACCATCAACATTCTGGGTGATCACCGCCTTTAAGAAACCTTTTTTCTCAAGTTCAGCAAGGACAATATGGGCTGGGCTCGGAGATGAACTGAATATCACGCCAGCCATCTCCTTAAGCATTACCCACACCTTTGCAGGGTTGCTTCTAAATGCACTGATGTGGGCATATTCCATGGGGTCATATTTTTCCCAGAGACCCTGGCCACCTCTGAATGCAGGTATACCACTATCCACTGATATACCTGCCCCTGTAAATGCTACTACATAACCCTTTTCTTTTATAAGCTCTGCAATCTTCTTAAAGTCCTCTGCCATCTTCTGCTCCTTAATCTATGGTGTCTTCCATCCCTTTTTTATGTCCTTAAATGCTGGCACAATGCCAAACCCATCTGCCTTTTTCACAGCCCTCTTCACAGACTCGGCTATAACAAAGTCGCTCAGTACCCCTACCTTGTTCAAATCAGCCTCTATATCCCCGGCTGATACGGCAAATATGAGATCTCCATCAAAGGTGGTATGGACAGGGCTTATGGTCTTTATGAGCCCTGCCTGGGCCATCTGGGCTATCTTTGTTACCTCCCTTTTGTTAAAACGGGCGTTTGTGGCAACAACAGCAAGGGTGGTATTGACAAGGCCAAACTGTTTCTTTACAAAACCCTGCTTCAGGCATTTAACAGTATCAGTAAACTCCATCTTATCAGGGGCAACCCTCACACCTGCTATTATCTTCCCTGTGACATTATCAATTACATCTCCAAAGGCATTTACCACCACAATGGCACCCACTATAAGACCATCAGGCATGATGATACTGCTTGTCCCAACACCGCCCTTCATGGCCTGGGGTAGCTCAAAGAGCTTGCCCACTGTAGCGCCTGTCCCTACACCTACGCTGCCCTCTTGAACATTGACACTGGCATTCAAACATGCCTCATAGCCCATCTGGGCATTGGGTCTTGCCCTGTAATCACCAAAGAGGAGGTCAAATATAACAGCTGTAGGGCAAATAGGTATCTTAGTTACCCCTACATCAAACCCAACACCCCTCTCCTCAAGATACCTCATGACCCCTGATGTGGCATCAAGGCCAAAGGAGCTACCTCCACAAAGGAGTATGGCATGGACCTGTTCTACTATGTGGTTGATGCTTAAGGCATCTACCTGCCTTGTCCCTGATGCGCTGCCCCTTATATCAATACCACAAACCATACCCTTCTCGCAGAGTATTACTGTGCAACCTGTATAACCATTGAAATCAGAGGCATGACCTACCCTTATCCCTTCGATGTCTGTAATAGAGTTCTGCATAGGGGTTTTTGTTTAATCCTTTATATATTTTTTTAATTTTTCTGAAACACTGTGACCCTGGTTTTTCATATCCAGTTTCATCTTCTCGACCTTTTTCTCTATATCCTTGTGTTTTATACCGAGGATCTTGCATGCAAGTATTGCGGCATTCCTTGATGCATCTATACCTACTGTTGCTACAGGTATACCTTTTGGCATCTGGACAATAGACAAAAGCGCATCTACCCCGTTTAAAACCCCACCGCTTAGAGGCACACCTATAACAGGTAGTGTTGTATGGGATGCTATGACACCAGGCAGGTGGGCTGCCATACCTGCAAAGGCAATAATAACCTCAAAGCCCTCATCCCTGGCATTTTTTGCATGCATGATAGTCTTTTCTGGCTGACGATGGGCTGAGGATATATCTATCTTGAATGCTACTCCCATATCATTCAAAAAATTAAGACAATCCTCTACCCTTGGCAGGTCACTCTCACTGCCCAGTAAAATGAGTATTTTTGCCTTTTCCATTTTTTAACCTTCTCCTTGATCTTATACAAATAGGTAGTTTACAAGCCGATTCAACATCTTAGCACCTTTAACCTCTGTCTCGAAAAGAGGGATAATAGCCCTTACCTTGTCGCCAAAAATCCGCCATATCTCCTCCATATGCTCCTCCTGCATGGCCACCCTATTACGGACAAACTCAGGGGCATCCTCTGCTACCTGGTCCTTCTGTATTATACCGTTTACCACTACACCACCTACAGGTATCCCAAAGTCATAGAACCAGTTTATAAACCTTGTAATGACTGCTATGGGGAGGCTCTCAGGGAGCGTGGCAAAGAAAAATGCAGTGAGATTGTCATCTGTAAGCAGCCTCTGGGCCTTTGCCATCCTGTCTTTAAAACTCAATAGATAGTCCATAAGAGGGTCATCCTCTTTCTTTTTTGAGTAAGATAGCATCTCCCTTAAGGACTTTGCCTCTTCCCTGCTCTTTAACATCTTCTCCACCCATAGGGAATAGACCTTAGACATGCCGAGAAGTCTCCTTGCATTGGCTGTAGGGGCTGTGTCAAAGACATAGAAATCATACTCATCTTTGAACATAAGGTCTGTCATATTCTCAAACATGGCAGACTCCTCAAAGGCAGGGTTCATGGTGGCTGATTCCACAAAGTCGTCTGCCTTTGTGGTAAGGTCAGCAAATTTTAGAAACCAGTTTATCTTCTCCCTAATCTCCTGTTTTGACCTCTCTATAGTATCTTTTGTGTCTATCTCAAAGGCATAGCATAATTCTTCATCACATACCACAGCAGGTTTACCAAATACATCCTGTTCCAAGAGATTTGAAAGGCTATGGACAGGGTTGGTAGATGCAAGAAGTGTTTTCTTGCCCTGTTTTGCAGCCCAGAGCGCAGCAGCACCTGCCATGACAGTCTTTCCTACACCGCCTTTTCCGCCAAAGAAGATGTATTTCAACTTTGGATGGTCCTTCATGAACTGGGTCATACTTATGGTAATCTGGTTCATCTTAAGGCTCCTTTGTCCTGTCTTTTAATCTTTTCTATTCAGAACAAGAGACCATAAAGTCTCTGTGTTTAAACTGAAATACCTCTATATAATAAATCTGTCCTGCCTAAGCATGAGAAGTGCGCCAAGGCTATGTGAACATCTTCTGGGCCAATCTCTCTATCATCTGTAATCCAGTAACATCCCTCTCCATCTCAGGGACATAGGCAAGGATCTGGTCTTTAAAGGTATTCTCAATAACCTTGAGGTAGCGCTCCTGCATATCAAGGCGATGTTTGAGGTATTCTGGTATCTGTTGTCCCTTTAGTTCATCAGATAGCACCCTATTGACAATATAGCCGCTTAAGGGCACATCGAACTTTGCAAAGAGTTCTGCTGCCTTAACTGTATCGTTTATAACCATCTCCTCAGCAGTAACAACAAAGAAGAACGCTGTCTTTTCTTTGTCTGTCAGGATGCCGGATGATTTATTTATCCTGTCCTTTATGTAGAGGAGCTCATTTAATATGGCATCCTCATCCACATCCTTTTCACGCCTGATTACTGCTGCCACCTGGTCGTATTCCCTCATCTGCTGCCTTAGGTTTGTTATCTTGTCTATCCACTCATCATAGACAGAGGCCATGCTAAGGTAGTATAAAGCATGACCCAGGGGTACAAGGTCATAGATATAATAATCATAGCCACCCCTTACAACTATATCCACAACCTCATCAAAGATAGCACTCTCCTCCATAGCAGGCTCTGCTGCTGCTGCCTGGATATAACTCTCAATCTCATCCGGTATCTTTTCCATGCCATACATATCGAGGATCTTCTGTCTTATCTCCTGCTGGTATTCCTTAACCCTCCGGTCTGCATCTATCTCCTGGGCATAGAGGTTAGGCATGATCTCTGTTGGGCCCTTGCCGAATATATCCTTTTTGAATATATCACTCAGTGATGCCTGCGGGTCCACGGAAAATACAAGCACCTTTTTCCCCTGTTTTGCCAGGTAATACGCTGTTGCCGCAGAAAAGGTAGTCTTTCCAAGCCCTCCCTTTCCACCGAACATAATGTAGCGTCTGTCAGGATACTGTTCAAATATCTTTTTTAGTGAAATAGGAACCACCCCCTTATTATAAATTTTTTACTGTTTATGCAAACTCCCATCAATCATGCAAGGGCATCTGTTAGGTCTTTTTCCCTGAGCATCCTCCTCTTCCATGTGGATATCTGGGGGACAACATAGGGCAGTAGCCTCAATGAATAATAAGGGGGAAGTATTGGCACTCCGAGCATATCACCCATGGTGATCAGGATAAAGAGATGCTCCATACTTGCCCTTGTCTTCAAGGCAAACCTTGCTGAATCATGAGCTGCCACGCCATAGACGAATTCTTTTATGGCACCAAAAAAACCGCCTTTCTTTTTCTCCTCTTTTGACATACCTATCACTCCTTTACTTTTCCTATATTATACAGTTTTTATACCTTTGCAGGCGCTGCCTGCGCCCTTATAGACCTGTATCTGTTAAATGCCTTGAACCCCTCTACTGCAAGGACAAGGGCTGCAACAACAAGGAAGATACCCACTATACCCATAAGGGCATTGCCTATCAGTGCCTCTCCTTTTACAGCACCGCTCATAACCTTGGTGAGGAGATTATAGGATGTGTATAAGAGTGCTGCTATGGTGGTTATAAACATGAATATCATGGGATAAAAGGCATATGCAGCAGGCTTTCCCTCTGACATGAGATAGGCAGTCACAAGCATCAATGCCAGGGATGCCATGAGCTGGTTTGCACCGCCAAAAAGCACCCATAGATACTGCCACCATCCGGTTAAGACAAGGAGCATGCCGAGGAGGCTTGCAATAATTGTCCCTACATGGGCATTTCTAAAGATAGGGCTTACATCGCTTAAAAGCTCTGATGTTGCTATCCTCATAAACCTTATAACAAGCTGCATAATGGTTATGGCAAGGACTATCATCATAACACTGCCATAGGCCCTGCCTGTGGCCTGGGGTAGACCTATTGCCCCTAAGAATTTGGCCACACCTGAAGCAAATACACCGCCTGGGCCCTTTACTATGGCAGCACCGTATTCTGCTGATGAGGCATATAAGGTACCTGCAATAATAAGGGCGAACACAGCGAGCATCATCTCCACAAACATCACTCCTCCGCCCACAGGCCTTGCATCCAGTTCATTCTCAAGCTGCCTTGCTGTCCCTGAGGAGGATACAAGGCTATGCCACCCAGATATGGCACCTGTCTCTTATACACATCTCCGAGCCCACGAGACCAG
>JAOAHW010000014.1 GCA_026415015.1 Syntrophorhabdaceae bacterium | reverse complement strand
AGATGTGTATAAGAGACAGCCTATTATGCTTGAGGTTCAGGCAATAACACCAAAGACCAGCTTTTCCATGCCGAGGAGACTGTCACTGGGTTATGATTTAAACAGGCTCTTTATAATACTCGCTGTTCTTGAAAAGGCAACTGGTAAGCCTTTCTTTGACAGGGATGTATATGTAAATATCACAGGCGGGATAAAGGCCTCTGAACCAGGTGTAGACCTCGCTGTTGCAGCCGCCATACTATCGAGCTACCTTGATATAAACATAGGCAGTGACACAGCCATCTTTGGAGAGATAGGACTCACAGGCGAGATAAGGAAGATAATAAACATGGATATAAGGCTGAAAGAGTGTGCAAGATTGGGTATAAGGCGGGTGTTCTGTCCCAGGGGCATTGAGGACATGCCAGGCCTTGATGTCATCCCACTGAAGAATGTCAAGGCCTTATATGAGCATCTAATCTGATATAATTCATGGGCATTTAAAAAGAAAGCCTTTAAACCAACCCAAAAGCTATACAATTTGTAAATTCAATTGACAATCTGTATAACAGGTGGTACACTCCCTTTTATGATACAGCGAACAGCTGAAGACACCATTAAAGAATTGAGTAAATATTTTCCTGTAATTGCTGTCACAGGACCGCGTCAATCAGGTAAGACAACCCTTGTTCAGCACGTATTTCCAGAAAAGATGTATGTTTCCTTAGAAAATATTGACCAGATGGAGCTTGCAAATGATGACCCCAGGGGGTTTCTCGAAAGATTTAAAGAGGGTGCCATCCTCGATGAGGTGCAGCGGGCACCCAAACTTTTTTCATACCTCCAGACCATTGTTGACCTCGATAAAAGGCAGGGGTTATTTGTCTTAACTGGCTCTCAGCAGTTTGGCCTTGTCTCAAAGATTACCCAATCACTTGCCGGCAGGGTAGGGCTTATACATCTTCTCCCATTTTCTATTGCTGAACTAAAAAGAGGCAATATTTCTATATCAGACCTTGATTGGCTTATGCTAAATGGTTTTTATCCTGCTGTGTATGACAGAAATATCCCTCCCCCAATATGGTATGCAAACTATGTAGCTACATATATAGAGAGGGATGTGAGGCAACTTTTAAATATCAAGGATTTAAGTATCTTTCAGCGCTTTCTAAGAATGTGTGCAGCCCGAACAGGGCAATTACTAAATCTTGCCAGTCTTGGTAATGATTGCGGGATATCACATAATACTGTTAAGGCCTGGCTTTCAATACTGGAGGCCAGCTACATTGTCTTTCTTCTTTATCCACACCATAAGAACTTTGGCAAGAGGCTTGTAAAGACACCAAAGCTCTATTTTTACGATACTGGTCTTGCTGCGTGGCTTCTTAATATACAGGATGCAGACCATCTCTCAATACACCCTATGAGGGGTGCTTTGTTTGAGAGCCTGGTCCTTGGTGAGATGCTTAAGGCAAGGTTCAATAGGGGAAAGGTCTCCAACCTCTTTTTCTGGCGTAATAACCTCGGCATTGAGATAGATGTGCTCATTGAAAAGGGTGATACCTTAGTGCCTGTAGAGGTCAAATCAGGCAAGACCATCACCCAGGATTTTTTCACAGGCATAAATAAATGGCAGAATATCGCCGGTCCTTTATCAAAAGAGCCGTATCTTGTTTATGGCGGAGACCAAAGGTATACCCGTTCAGGCATCACCATAATACCCTGGGATAAGGTGGAAGACGAAGAGGCCCTCCTCTGAGTTTAGCTAAAACCCTCCTCCCCGACCTCCTAACCCTCTTATTTCATCAAGGCCCCTCCCGCAGGGATGGCTCAGTATTTCTACCTGACCTATTGTGCGATTTTGAAGTGTTTGCAGAAATCTGCACCAGAGGGACTGCCCCATAGTTTAGGCTTAGCACGGACAAAGAGATGTGATGAAATATATTTATGCAGCTGCGTTTTATGGTATTATCTTTGTAAATTGTAACGAGTGGTGACAATTTGCAAACATATATAGACCGAAGACTGACCAGCCACATATACCAATCCCTTGAAAACAATCCTGTTACAGCATTGATAGTTCACGCCAATGTGGCAAATCCACCCTTGCCCGCCACATCCTCCAGAACCGCAAGGATGCTACTTTCCTCGATCTTGAGCTTCCGTCTGACATGCGTAAGCTAACCGATGCTGAACTGTTTCTTGACTAGCATGCCCATCAGTTAATCTGCATTGACGAGGTGCAACTCAGGCCTTATCTGTTTCCATTGTTGAGGGTTCTTATTGACAAAGACAGGAGACCAGGCTGTTTTTTCATCCTTGGCTCAGCAACCCGCGACCTGATCAGACGGGGTGGCGAAACCCTTGTCGGCCGAATCCACTACATTGAGCTGACACCGTTTACATGGACAGAACTTAAAGGACCTGCACCGCTTTGTTTTTGTAGGGGATCACTTATACCCTGTTGATAGGCGTAACATTCTTCCCAATTATTTCATTGACAAAGTATGTCACATTTTAATAATAAAATATGGTTGTTTTTGAATGAGGGGGATAGCTGATGCGTAAAAAAATCCTGTTCATCTCAAAGCTCTCTTTTTTAATCACCATCTCTTTAATCTTTTTACTCCCTTTTATTCTCCATGCTGAGACAAAGACATTTATAAAGGAATATACCTATCAGGCAAGTGATGAGGACAGCAAAAACTCAAGTAGAACCATAGCCCTAAGAGAGGCTAAAAGACTCCTCCTTGAAGAATTAGGCACATACCTTGAAAGCATAACAGAGGTCAAAAACTTCCTGCTTTCAAAAGACCAGGTTACAGCACTTACTGCTGGTATTGTAAGGACAGAGTTAATAGATGAGAGGTGGGATGGCAAGACTTACTGGCTCAAGGCAAAGATAGCAGCAGACCCAGATGAAATCGTCAGATCAATAGATACCCTCCGTAAAGACCGTGACAAGACAAGAGAGCTTGAGGAGATAAGGCGTAA
>JAOAHW010000136.1 GCA_026415015.1 Syntrophorhabdaceae bacterium | reverse complement strand
GTGTGAATGTGGAGGCATTTTAAGGCCTGATGTAGTCTGGTTTGGTGAGTCTATACCTGGTGAATACCTTGAGAGGTCATATGAGGCTATAAATATATGTGATACGCTCATTGTTGCCGGTACATCAGGTGTGGTATATCCTGTTGCATCATTTCCCCAGATGGTGAAACACAATGGAGGTTTTGTAATCGAGGTCAATATAGAAGAGACACCCATAAGCCATATAGCTGATATAAGCCTCTATGGTGCATCTGGCGATATACTACCTCAGCTTTTAGAAGGTTTAGAGGCTTGAATTTTCTTGATTATTTGAGAAAAATCAATAGAATAATAATGTTATGGACATAAGACAGATTGCCCAAGAGTTTTACAGGTATCTGGATACAGAAAAGGGTGTTTTACCCAATACAAAAAGGGCATACATGTCAGATATAGAATTTTTTATAGATTTCATTGAAAAAAATAGATACAAGACCCTTGACCATCATGCTATAAGGGCCTATATTGTAAGTGTTTATAAAAACCTGAAAAAATCCTCCCTATCAAGAAAGATTTCATCTATAAAGGTTTTTTTCAAATTTATGAAAAAGAAGGGGTATATCAGAGAGAACACTGCCATTATCATTAAAAACCCTAAGTTAGAGAAACATCTCCCGAAGTTTTATACAATAGATGAGATATTCCATTTTCTTGATTATCTTCCAAGAGAGGGCTGGATCAATATAAGAAACAGGGCTATATTTGAACTTATGTATTCCACGGGGATAAGGGCACAGGAGGCACTGAATATAAATATAGATGATGTCCATATACAGGGTATGTGGGTCAAGGTCAGGGGAAAGGGCGGTAAGGAGAGGATACTACCCTTTGGAGAAAAGGCAAAAACAGCTTTAGAGCTTTATATGGATTGGATAAAACAAGTAGGGAGATATGCACCAGAGAGACCACTCTTTATAAACTTCAGGGGCAGCAGGTTGTCCTACAGGGGGCTTTTGAAGATCATGAAGAAACATCAGTTGAGGGCAGGCCTCTTTAAAGACCTTGCACTCCATGGTATAAGGCACTCTTTTGCTACACATATGCTCGATGGCGGTGCGGATCTAAGGAGTATCCAGGAATTATTAGGCCATTCGAGACTATCAACAACACAAAAATACACCCATGTCTCCATGGACAAGTTAATGGAGACTTATGATAAATCCCATCCAAGAAGGTAAAAAATGGAAGCCACAACTGTATTGTGTATAAGACACAGGGGAAATGTTGCTATTGGAGGCGATGGTCAGGTGACATTGAATATCACTGTGATGAAACACACGGCAAAGAAGATAAGGAAACTTTATAAGGACAAGTGTCTTGCAGGTTTTGCCGGTGCCACTGCAGATGCATTTACCCTGTTCGAGAGGTTTGAAAAAAAATTAGAACAGTATAATGGAAATATTATAAGGGCCTCTGTGGAGCTTGCAAAGGACTGGAGGACAGACAGGCTGCTCAGGAGGCTTGAGGCCCTTTTGATAGTGGCTGATGTCGAGCATACCCTTATCCTTTCAGGAAATGGTGATGTCATAGAGCCAGACGATGGTATTGCAGCAATAGGCTCCGGTGGCGCCTATGCCCAGGCAGCGGCAAAGGCACTAATAAAATATACAGACCTATCAGCAGCAGAGATTGTAAAGGAATCTATGCTCATTGCATCGGAGATCTGTATATATACTAATGACAGGATAGTTATAGAGGAACTGTAGATGAAGACGCTAAAACCAAGAGAGATTACAGAGGAGTTGAACAGGTTTATAATCGGTCAGCACAAGGCAAAAAAGGCAGTCTCCATAGCCTTAAGAAACAGATGGCGTAGACAGATGATCCCAAAGGAGCTAAGGGATGAGATTGCCCCAAAAAATATCATTATGATAGGCCCAACAGGTGTTGGAAAGACAGAGATTGCGAGACGTCTTGCAAAACTGGCAAACGCACCTTTTTTAAAGATAGAGGCAACAAAGTTTACAGAGGTAGGCTATGTAGGAAGGGATGTGGAATCCATGATAAGAGACCTCACAGAACTCGCTGTAAATATGGTTAAAAAAGAGGAGCAGGAGGCTGTAAAGGAGAAGGCAAGGGTCATGGCAGAGGAGCGTATCCTCGATTTACTTCTTCCCTCTGTTAAGAGGTCATCAATAGCCCAGGATAATGATAAGGAACAGGAGGATTCGTCAAGGGAAAAGATGAGGAGTCTATTTAAGTCAGGCAGGCTTGACAATAAAATGGTGGAGATAGAGATGCCAGACAGGGCACTACCTATTATAGAGATATTCTCTGCATCTGGTATGGAAGAGATGGACATGCAGATAAGGGATATGTTCGGTAATATACTTCCAAAAAAGACAAAAAAAAGAAGACTAAAGGTAAAGGATGCCTATGAATATCTCATTCAGGAGGAGTCAAAAAAGCTTATAGATATGGATAAGGTCATCAAAGATGCCATAGAGAGGGTTGAACAGACAGGGATAATCTTTCTTGATGAGATAGACAAGATTGCAAGCAGGGACCATGCCCATGGGCCTGATGTGTCAAGGGAGGGTGTCCAGAGGGATATACTGCCTATTGTAGAGGGCACAACAGTCACAACAAAATACGGTATGGTAAAGACAGACCACATACTCTTTATTGCCGCAGGGGCATTCCATATGTCAAAGCCATCTGATCTGATACCTGAGTTGCAGGGCAGGTTTCCCATAAGGGTTGAACTTGACCCCTTGACTAAAGAGGATTTCTACAGGATTATAACAGAGCCTGATAATGCCCTTATAAAACAGTATAAGGCCCTCTTGGAGACAGAAAACATTGAGCTTGAATTTGAAAAGGATGCCATAGAGGAAATTACAGAGGTGGCCCAGAAGATAAATGAGATGACAGAAAACATAGGTGCAAGAAGGTTATACACAGTAATGGAAAAACTCCTTGATGATATATCCTATTCTGCCCCTGACATGGAAGAGAAAAAGATCGTTATTACAAGGGAGTATGTCCGTGAAAAATTAGGTGAGTTTCTCGAAAAAGAGGATCTCAGTAGATATATACTTTAAAGAAGGAGTTTGCATGAGTGAAAAAATAAAGACACTGCTTGAGGCCCTGCCATATATAAAGAGATTTTTTGGCTCCACCTTTGTTATAAAATACGGTGGTGCTGCTATGGAGGAGGAGTCTCTGAAAAAAGAGTTTGCCCGTGATGTAGCCCTTTTAAAATATGTGGGGATAAACCCTGTAATAGTTCATGGTGGCGGGCCCATGATAGGGAGGCTCCTAAAGGACCTTCAGATACCCACTAAATTTGTAGATGGTTTGAGGGTTACAGATGAAAAGACCCTTGAGGTGGTTGAGATGGTCCTGTCAGGTCTCATCAACAAAGAGATTGTAAAAAATATCAATGATATGGGTGGCAGGGCAATAGGTCTTTCAGGAAAAGATGGCAGGCTTTTAAGGGCAAAGAGGGTAGATGACAAAGACATTGGCTTTGTAGGCGATATAATAGGGGTCAATGTGGATATAATAAAGGACATTAACAGGCATGGATACATACCTGTGATTGCCCCTCTGGCTGATGGAGTGGATGGCTATTCATATAATATAAATGCGGATACTGCGGCAGGAAGGATTGCAGAGGCATTATCTGCAGAAAAGCTAATACTCCTTACTGATGTAGATGGTGTATTAGGGGGTGATGGAAGCCTCATCTCTACATTATCAAAAGAGGATGTAGATATGCTTATTAAGAAAAAGACCATCTCTGGTGGCATGATACCAAAGGTTACATGCTGTATAGATGCTATAAAGGGTGGCGTCAAGGAGACCCATATAATAAATGGCAGGATACCCCATGCGATATTACTTGAGGTCTTTACAGATTCAGGTATAGGGACAAAAATATCTGGAGGTTGACAGAGGATGCAGGATGAGCTTATAAAAAAGGGGAGGCAATACCTTGCCAACACCTATAACAGATTTCCTATAGTTATCACAAAAGGCCAGGGGTGCTGGATATGGGATCTCAATGGCAGGAGGTATCTTGATTTTCTTTCAGGGATCTCAGTGTGCAATCTTGGACATGCCCATAGAAATGTAATTGATGGCTTAACTGCCCAGGCAGAGAAACTATTTCATATATCAAATCTTTTCTTTATTGAACCCCAGATAAAGGCAGCAGAACTATTATGTGAGCACTCTTTTGGTGAAAAGGTCTTTTTCTGTAATAGCGGGGCAGAGGCAAACGAGGCAGCTATAAAGCTGGCGAGGCGATATTCATGGAGCAAATACGGTGAGGGTAGACATGAGATAATTGTGATGGAGAATTCTTTTCACGGCAGGACCATAGCTACTTTATCCGCTACAGGCCAGGCAAAGTTTCATGAGGGCTTTAACCCTCTCCTTGAGGGATTCAGATACTGCCCCTACAATGATATAGAGGCATTAAAAGGCCTAATCAATGAAAAAACCTGCGCTATAATGATAGAACTCATACAGTCTGAGGGCGGGGTCTATGTTGCTGATAGGGAATACATAAAAGAGATAAGGAGACTAACATACGAAAGAGATATCCTGCTCATCATAGATGAGATACAAACAGGTATGGGCAGGACAGGGAGATTCTTCGGATATGAACACTATGATATTGAGCCAGATATAATGACCCTGGCAAAGGCGCTGGGTAATGGTTTCCCTGTAGGTGCCATGGTTGCAAAGGACAGGATAATGGATGCCTTTGTCCCTGGGACCCATGCATCCACATTCGGGGGAAACCCCCTTGCCATGTCTTGCGTGATAGCAACCATCAACACATTGATAGACGATGGTATCGTAAAAAACTGTAATAATATGGGTAGATATCTCTATGAAGGGCTAATGGGATTGAAAAACAAGTTCCCTTTTATAAAAGATATAAGGGGTATGGGACTCATCCTTGGGATTGAGCTTTCTATAAACGGTGATGATATCCTGAAGGAGTTTATAAAAGAGGGTGTAATACTAAACTGCACAAAAGGTAATATACTGAGACTTCTACCACCCCTTATTATCACAAAGGATGATATAGATCTCTTTCTTGAGATAGCAGAGAGGATATTTGAAAGACATATGAAGGCTGGAGTTTAAAGGGAAATTTTTATATTCTCAAATAAATTAAAGGGAGAAGGATAATTGAAGAGGGATTTTACAAAACTACTTGATATAACCATGGATGAGTGTCTGTCTCTAATGGAGAGGGCAAAAGAACTCAAAAAGATGAGAAAAGAAGGTATAGAGTATCAGCCCTTAAAAGGCATGTATCTTGCCATGATATTTGAAAAGGCCTCCACAAGGACGAGGATATCCTTTGAGGTAGGTATGAGAGATTTAGGGGGGCATGCAGTATTATTAAACAGAGGGGATACCCAGATTGGAAGGGGAGAACCAATTGAGGACACTGCCCGTGTTTTGAGTAGATATGTAGATGCCATAATGGTCAGGACCTATGGCCAAGAGATAGTGGATGACCTTGCCAAATGGGCATCTGTACCTGTTATAAACGGTCTTACAGACCTGTATCATCCATGTCAGATATTATCAGACCTGTTTACTATATGGGAGATCAAGGGGGATGTGAAGAATCATAAGATTTCCTATATCGGTGATGGTAATAATATTGCCAACTCATGGATAGAGGCCTATCTCCTTTTAGGATTCAACTTTAGTATAGCCACGCCAAAAGGGTATGAACCACTACCCTATCTTTTGGACTTAGCGAAAAAAAATAGTAATTTCAAGCTTTTCAATGACCCTTTTGAGGCTGTTAAAGATGCTGATGTTATAAATACAGACGTATGGGTCAGTATGGGACAGGAAAAAGAGCAGGACGAGAGGAGAAAGGCATTTACCTCATACAGGATAGATGAAAAACTACTTAAGGAAGCAAGGGAGGATGTTATAGTCTTGCACTGCCTCCCTGCCCACAGGGGTGAGGAGATCTCTGGGGATGTCTTTGAGCGCTTTCAGGATGTTATCTTTACACAGGCAGAGAACAGACTCCATGTGCAGAAGGCACTCCTTGAATGGCTTATCTTGAATAGGTAGTTTTAGATGAAACTTTAACTGGAGGATTAGAGATGTCAGATATCAAAAAGGTTGTTTTGGCGTATTCAGGTGGGCTTGATACATCAGTGATAGTCAAATGGCTTATAGAGCGTTATAACTGTGAGGTGATAGCATATGCCGCTGATGTGGGCCAGGAAGAGGAGCTAAAGGGCTTAAAGCAAAAGGCTATAAAGACAGGGGCATCAAAGGTCTATATAGAGGATCTAAGGGAAGAATTTGCAAGGGATTTTATATTCTTTGCTATAAAGGCAAATGCCGTATATGAGGGTAGTTATCTCATGGGCACATCCATTGCAAGGCCCCTCATTGCAAAGAGACAGATAGAGATAGCAAGAATCGAGAAGGCAGATGCTGTATCCCATGGTGCAACAGGTAAGGGCAATGACCAGGTGAGGTTTGAGCTTACATATTATGCCCTTGACCCAGATATAAAGATAATAGCCCCATGGAGGGAGTGGGAGTTTACATCAAGAGAAGAGTTGATAGATTACGCAATAAAACACGATATCCCTGTCCCTGTTACAAAGAAAAAACCATATAGTATGGACAGGAATCTCATGCACATAAGTTATGAGGGTGGGATACTTGAGGACCCTTGGAATGAGCCTGATGAGAAGATGTTTCTCACGACAGTATCACCTGAGAAGGCACCTGATAAACCTACATATATAGAGATAGAGTTTGAGGATGGCTCACCTACTAAGATAGATGGGAAAAAGATGTCTCCCTATAAGATCATAGCCCATCTCAATAAGATCGGTGGTGCAAATGGAATAGGCAGGGTTGACCTTGTGGAGAACAGATTCGTAGGGATGAAATCAAGGGGTGTCTATGAAACCCCTGGTTGCACAATTCTCCACGTTGCCCATAGGGCTATGGAATCCATAACTATGGACAGGGAGGTCATGCACCTAAGGGACAGCCTTATTCCAAAGGTCTCTGAGCTTATATATTATGGATTCTGGTATTCGCCAGAGATGGATGCTATAAAGGCATTTACTGATGAGGCCCAGAGGGGCGTTACAGGGACAGTAAGGCTAAAATTATATAAAGGCAACTGCATTGTTGCTGGAAGAAAATCAGATAAATCTCTGTATCTTAAGGATTTTGCCACCTTTGATAGGGATTCTGTTTATCAGCAGGCAGATGCAGGGGGATTTATAAGACTCAATGCCTTGCGGCTTAGGATAAGGGCAATGCAAAAGAGATAGCAATCAATCCATTATCGGGGATGATAAAATGAAGCAATATGAACCACATGTTGTAGAAGAAAAAAGACAGGCTATATGGGAGAAAGAAGGTTTATTCCGTGTTACAGAGGATACAAATAAGAAGAAATATTATCTCCTTGAGATGTTTCCTTATCCCTCAGGAAAGATACATATGGGGCATGTAAGAAACTATTCCATAGGGGATGTCATAGCAAGATACAAGAACATGAGGGGTTATAATGTCCTCCATCCAATGGGCTGGGATGCCTTTGGTATGCCTGCAGAGAATGCTGCTATAGAAAGGGGTGTCCATCCAGCCAAGTGGACATATGACAATATAGACTATATGAAAAAACAGCTCAAACGCCTTGGGTTTGGCTATGATTGGTCAAGAGAGATAGCCACATGTGATGTTGATTACTATAGATGGGAGCAGTGGATGTTCCTTAAGATGTATGAGAAGGGCTTTGTTTATAGAAAGAGCGCACCGGTAAACTATTGTGTGAAGTGTCAGACTGTCCTTGCCAATGAACAGGTTGTTGATGGCCTCTGCTGGCGTTGTAATGAGGCTGTAATACAGAAAGAGCTTACCCAGTGGTTCTTTGCCATAACAAGATATGCTGATGAACTCTATGAATTCTGTGACAGGCTGCCTGGCTGGCCTGAACGGGTCTTAAATATGCAGAAAAACTGGATAGGTAAGAGTTATGGTGTTGAGGTGGATTTTTTACTGGAGAATGGTGAAAAATTGACTATCTTCACAACAAGACCTGATACACTCTACGGTGTCACATTCATGGCCCTTGCCCCTGAGCACCCCCTTTCCCTTAGCCTTGCCGAGGGCACAGATTATGAGGTAGAAGTCAGGGCCTTTATTGAAAAAGCAAAGCAGCAGGATAGGAGTTTCAGGGCTGAGCTACAGGGGACAAAGGAGGGTGTTTTTACAGGTAGATACGCTATAAACCCTTTAAATGGAACCAAGGTGCCCATATATATAGGAAATTTTGTCCTCATGGAGTATGGGACAGGGGCTATCATGTCTGTACCTGCCCATGACCAGAGGGATTTTGAATTTGCAAAGGTCTATGGTCTGCCCATAATCATTACTATCATGCCTGAAGGCAGAAACCTTGACCCAAATACCATGGATTGTGCCTATGAGGGTGATGGCTATCTTGTAAACTCCGGTGACTTCAACGGTATGAATAACAGAAAGGCCATTTCAAGCATAATAGACTATCTTGAACAAAAGGGTATTGGTAGAAGTACAGTGAATTTTAAATTAAGGGACTGGGGTATATCAAGGCAGAGATACTGGGGTGCGCCTATACCTATTATCTATTGTGACAATTGCGGGATAGTGCCTGTCCCTTATGACCAACTCCCTGTTGTCCTGCCCCTTAACCTTGAGGTTAAGATGGTGGGCAGGTCGCCTCTTTCTGATTATGAAGAGTTCTATAAGGTTAAATGTCCTATATGCCATGGAGATGCAAAAAGAGAGACAGACACCATGGACACATTTGTAGAGTCTTCCTGGTATTTTCTCAAATATGCCTGTCCTGAATACAATGTAGGTCCTCTGGATACGAAAAGGGTCAACTACTGGATGCCTGTGGACCAGTATATAGGCGGTGTAGAACATGCTGTTTTGCATCTTCTGTATTCGAGATTTTTTAATAGGGTATTAAACGAATTGGGTCTTGTGGCTGTAAGGGAACCCTTTGAAAACCTGCTTACACAAGGTATGGTTATAAAGGATGGGGCAAAGATGAGTAAATCCAAGGGCAATGTTGTAGACCCTGACTATCTCATAGAAAAATACGGTGCTGATGCCACAAGGCTATGCTGTCTCTTTGCAGCCCCGCCCGAAAAAGACCTTGACTGGAGCGACAAGGGCATAGAGGGGTGCTACAGGTTTCTCCAGAGGGTATGGAGGCTTGTGGCAGAAAGGCTTGATATTATAAAGGGCATAAAATCCACAATAATACCTAAAGACAATAGTGGTGATATGGGCCTTCTTACATTAAGGATTCATAAGACAATAAAAAAGGTTACAGAGGACATAGAGAGATTCCACCTAAACACAGCTATTGCAAGTATCATGGAGCTTGTGAATGTTATATATAAATACCTCGAAAAACCAAGGAACACAGATGAGGAATTGTCCCTCCTTAAAGGGTCAATCGAGACAGTGCTGAGGCTTCTTTTTCCTTTTGTCCCCCATATTACAGAGGAGCTCTGGGAGATGCTCGGTGCAGATATGCAATTACTAAGAGGGGCATGGATAGAATACAGGCAGGAGTATACTATTAAGGACATGGTAACTATTGCTGTTCAGGTAAATGGTAAATTGAGGGATACCTTTGAGATAGAGAGGGATGCGAAACAAGAGGCCATCAGGGAGGCTGCCCTTGCTCTTGAGAAGGTCAAGAGGCATATAGAGGGTAGGCCTGTTAAAAAGGTAGTTATTGTCCCCAATAAACTTGTCAATATTGTATGCCCATGAAGGTTGTTAAGGGTTCAATGTTTAAGACCCAAGGTTCTATTTCAGGCATTAAAACCCTTATTCTGATAGTTTTGTTTCTTTCTGTTCATGGGTGTGGTTATCAGCTTGTAGGTGAAAAGGGCATATACGGAGGTGAGATTAAATCTGTTTATGTGCCTGTCTTTAAAAATATGACCTATGAGCCCCATGCATCCTTATATCTCACCGATGCCTTTACAAAGCAGCTTATGGCAACAGGGATATTTGCCGTCAACAAAAATAATTCAGATACCTATATAGAGGGGGTATTGAAAAATATAAGGATAGTTCCAAATGCCCTGGATAAAAACGGGATAGTCATAGAGAAAAATGTCCTCGTCGGGGTTGAGATATCCCTTTATAAAAAAGACGGCAATCTCTTGAAAAAATGGTTTTTTTCAGACAATCAGATATACAGGGCTGATGATTTAAGTGCTGAGGACTACAATAAGAGGGAGGCTATCTCTTCTGTATCTGACAGGATAGCAAGACGTTTCTGCGCTTCCTTAATGACTGAATATTAAGAGATTAATAAACAACCCTTCAACCTTATTATGCCTGATGCTGCTGGCCTTTTGTTGTAAGGATTTTGTTTACCCTCTTTGTAAGTCTTGATATCTTTCTTGAGGCGTTTTTTCTATGTATAACACCCTTTGAGGCTGTTTTATCTATATATGATATAGCCTTTTTCAGGCCTTCCTGTATCTGGTCTATCTCTTTGTTACCTATGGCTGTTGTAACCTTCTTTATATATGTCTTCATTGTTGATTTGACATGGGAATTTCTCAGGCGTCTTTCCTCTGCCTGTCTTGCCCTTTTTATTGCAGATTTATTTTTTCTCAAACGCTACCCTCCTGAAATATTTCCTTTTTTTTAACATTAACAGGCTTTAAAGTCAATTATAAAATGAGGCCTTTTAGAAAGTCATAAAAATTTCATTGACAGTAGTTTAAAAAGATTGTTTGACATGATTGTGTTTGTATAATAGACTTTGTTATGGATTTTTTTTAATAAAAAAAGAGGGGTAAAAAATGAAAAAGATAACCTCATGTATATTGTCTTTATGTCTTTTGTTTGTTTTTCTATCCACTCCTTTATACAGTCAAACCTCTCAGGCAATAGCAACACAAGGTAGTAATCAGTATAACCCCAGCGGTACCCTTATAATGGCAGACCTTTTGATAATGCGCCCCCTTGGTATAGTTGCATGCACCATTGGCACAGCAGGTTTTATTATATCACTTCCTTTTGTGGCATTTAGCGGTGGATTTAATACAGTGATGAATGAACTGCTTGTAAAACCAGGCAATTTTACCTTTGAAAGGCGTCTTGGTGACTTTAATTTCTCTGATTAGAAGTATTTTACGCTGATCTATTATTTTCAATACTGTTGATGATACCCCTGAGTATCCATAATAAAACAAGACCTGGAATAGCTGTTATGGTTGTAAATAGAAAAAATATAGCCCAACCTGTGGCCTCAACAACATAACCTGATGTAGGTGAGATAAAAACCCTTCCCAATGCCGCAAGGGATGAAAGAAGGGCATATTGGGTGGCACTGTAACGCTTGTTGCATATGGCCATGACAAAGGCAAGAAATGCCGCAGAGCCCATACCACCTGTGATATTTTCAAATGCTATGGCAGAGACCATAACAGGGTAGTTCTTTCCTGTTAAGGCAAGGACCATAAAAGAGAGATTTGACACCATCTGGAGGATACCAAAAAACATAAGTGACCTATATAGACCAAGCCTCACCATGAGGGCACCACCGAACATGGCACCCACAATAGTTGCTATAAGACCCATACCTTTATTTATTGTCCCCACCTCGGCAGGTGAAAAATTAACCCCCCTTATGAGGAATGCAGTGGTCAATGCACCGGCATAGGCATCACCGAGCTTATAGAGGATTATGAGTAGTAGTATTATTATGGCATTTTTCCTTGTAAAGAAATCCTTCAGTGGTCCCCATATTGCCTCTTCCATGCTTTTAGGGGGCTTTATCTGCGAATCAGGCTCTCTACCTACATATGTCCCTATGATACCAATTATCATAAGGATAGCCATTAAAATATATGTCTTTTGCCAGCCTATTATCTGAGATAATATAAGTGCTACTGCCCCTGCCACAAGCATGGCAATACGGTATCCCATAATAAATGTGGCAGCACCTATGCCCCTTTCCCTATCTTGTAGTATATCAGTTCTATAGGCATCTATAACAATATCCTGAGAGGCAGAGGTAAATGCTATAAAAAACGTCATTGAGGCAAGAAAAAATGGTGCATACTCAGGGGATATGAAACCCATTAGACCTATTGACACCATGAGTATTATCTGGATGGGTAATATCCAACCTCTACGCCTTCCGAGCCAGGGAGGTACAAACCTATCCATAAGTGGAGACCATAAAAACTTAATGGTATAGGGAATCGAGACAAGAGAGAATATACCTATGATTCTCAGGTCTACACCGGCAACTGTAAGCCATGCCTGGAGTGTACCTGAGGTAAGGGGCAACGGCAGACCTGAAGAAAAACCAAGGAGTACCATAACTGCAACCCGTCTATTATTAAATATTTGCCTCCATTTTCCTTTACCTGTTTTCTGTTTTGTATCCTCTGAGTGAACCATGAATCTGCAGAAGTTTAGCAGATTAAAGGGTATATATAAAGAAATTTAAAGATTTCGCAAAGGTCTCAATTCATCTCCTGCTCTCATATTGTTGATGAGATTATTCGAGGACAGGTAGGAGACAATACCTTTATCTTCATCATCTGGGGTTATCTGTGGCTAATTGAGGCCTTGAGGTTCCTCTGAAAAAATGCTTTAATGATTCGAGTTTTTTAAATAGCTGTTTTTTGATAAAGATGCATACAACTTATGAACAAAATTATTGAAATTGCATAAAAGGTCAATGAAAGAAAATAATAAAAATTGGTTAAAAAAAGATTGGCTATACCTATGGATGCTTATAGGGCTCGGGTGTCTGATGATGCTACCTGGTCTATCAATAAGGTCCCTGTGGGGCTCTGAGGGTAGGTGGGCAGTCATTGCAAGGGAGATGATGGAGTCAGGCAATTATTTTCTGCCCACAATAAACGGGATGGTATATTTTGACAAGCCCCTTCTAAGTTATTGGGTTATTATACCTTTTTCCCTGAAAAGTGGTGTTACAGAATCAGCAGTGCGTATGCCCAGTGCGCTATCAGGTATCCTCGCATGTATTATAGTGTTTTTAATAGGCAAGAGGCTCTTTGATTCTAAGACTGGTTTTATATCAGGTATACTTCTTTTAACCACGGTTATGTTTCTTTTCTGGGCAAGACATGGATCAGCTGATATGTTTAATCTGCTCTTTATTTGGATTATGTTCCTGTTTTTCACAACAGGAGGCATTGAAGGTCGTTTTTTAAATCTCATGGCTATATATATTGCTGGGGCAATAAGCTCTTTTTTTAAAGGTCCTGCGGGAGCCTCTGTAGTCTTTTTTTCTATTTGTTTCTATAGCTTTATTTTATTGCTTATTAATCTCCAACAGAGGGGGCTTTTTTATAAAAACGTAAAAGAAGAATTTCTTAAACAATTCAGATGGGTTGCGTCATGGAGAGGTATGACTTCTATATCTATAGGTGTAGGTGTTTTTTTTATTCTTCTTTTTTTACCTGTCTGGATAACAGGCTCATGGGAGTCAGTTCGGCTTATGTGGAGAGAAAATATAGAGCGATTCTTTAGACCCTTTGACCATATAGAGCCAGCCTATGCTTATATAAAACATATCGCTGTCTTTACTCTCCCCTGGACAATTTTGGTTGCTGCATCTTTTTTTAGAATAAAGAACTTATGGAGGGAGTGGTCAGGAAGATACATAATACTTGTCTCATCTGGGATTTTTATATTTTTTCTCCTCTCTGGTTCAAGGCGAAGCTATTATATACTGCCCCTTATTCCAGGGCTTATGATTATTGTTGGAAAGATGATTAAAGACTGGCTTGAGGGCACATCCTCTTATGTGTTAAAGGCTGCATCGATATTGAGTGCGTTACTCATCTCCCTTTCAGGTATAGCTTTGGCATATGCCTATCTAAAGATGGATGACCTAAGGCATATATCCCAGATTTTTCTGCCCCCTTTTCTTGTTTTAGCTGGTATTACATCGATATTTTTTTTCTACAGAGATAAGAAGAAAAAAGGTCTTGTCCTGCTTTTTCTGACTTTTTTTATTTTTGAGGTGTGGATCTTTAATACTGGCATGGCTATTACAGAAAAACAAAGGGGTAGCTTGAAGGTCTTTTCATTGGAGGCAAAAGAGGCCATAAAAACCATAGATAAGGAAAAGGTAGTCATATTCAAGGATATTTCTTCATCTGTCATATTCTATCTCAATATGGGCAGGATAAAGGAGATTCACACAAAAGAAGATTTAATGGAATTCAGAAAAACACACCCTGATGGCCTCGTGATTGCAGATATGAAAAATCTTGATGCACTAAAGGATAATAGAGGATGCATCTCACTTGAACCTATCATTGTGGAGAAAAAACAAAAGGAAAAAGAGGAAAGATTAGCACTTTTTAGGTTCAGAAAACAGGAAGATTAAAAACAGTTTTGCTCTTATTTTATCTGTTCCAGTATCTTTTTTGTAATGTCTATTGCCTCAATAGAGAAGGCTATACCGGCTCTGCTTTTTTCAAAAATAACTGCATAGTTTTCTTTCATGGCAATATTTTTTACTATAGCATCAATCTCTTTAAAGGCCTTTTGGGTTAGATCTCTATCCATCTTTCTTATGGCAATATCCAGGTCTTCCTTCATCCTGTTTATCTCTTTGACCTCATTGGCGATTTTGTCTTCAAGATCTCTTCTTTCATCGAGGGTCAATGTCTGTAATTGTCTGCGGAGCTTATCTTCCAAATTTTTCAATGACTCTTCCTTTGTCCTTATGGGTTTTACTTTTTCTTCAAGGCTTTTTACTATCTCCTGCCTGTATCCCTCAATGGTCTTTGAGTCCCTGATAATCTTCTGGAGGTCAAATACCCCTATCTTCATACTTTGTGCATGAACTTGAGAGCCGCTACCAGCAAGATAGAGGGTGATGAACAAAAACATCAGTAATAAAATATTGAGCGCTAATTTTTTGATTGAGTATTTTTTGTTATCCATTTTTAAAAACTCCTTATAAAAAATAGTGTTTTTTCATAAATGAATTGTCTCTCCCTGGATAAGGGGCCTTATATTAGGCTTACCAAGCTGTGATAGTTCATGTATTATCTCTTCAAGGAAAATGGGTTTTATATGTGTTATGAAGATGGGTTTTTTCTCGAGATTATATCTTTTTAAGTGGTCCATGAGGATATCAAGGGTCATATGACCTGATATCCTTGCAAGTTCACCCATGCGATTAGGAAATGAGACATCTGCAATTATAAAATCTATGCCTTTTTCTTGTTGGGCAGTCTCCCAGAATGCCTTCGTAGGGCCTGTGTCAGAGGTGAACATAAACCCCCGGTCATTATTTTTAACAACATATCCAACACAATAGACAGTATGGGTCATAAGAATGGGCTTAACAGTTATGTCATTTATCTGTGTATATTCATTTAATTTAATCTCACGAGGTTTTATAACAGCATTATCATAAGATGGTATTACAGTAAAATCTGGCCAGAGGAGGTTATTAAAAAGGTTATTGGAAATAATGTCAAGAACCTGTTTTACACTTATAAGCTCAATGTTATATCTACCCATCATAACTAACTCATCCACAAGGAAAACAAGGTCTTTTATATGATCAAGATGTGTGTGGGTTATAATGATATTGCTTATCTTTTTTAAACGTTCATCATTTAAGACATCAGTCACTGTTCCTGCATCAAGGAGGATCGAATCATCGATGAGAAAAGATGTAGTCTTGAAATCCCCTATTGAATTTCCATAGCAACCCAATATTTCAATTTTCATTATAGTTTGAATATTAATAAAATCATTGTAAAACTGTCAAGGTTTTTTCATGCTAAACTCTCTTGATAATTTTTCTTTTTCATTGTAAAAAATCAGCGATGAAAAAATGGTATGTAGTAAATACAAAACCAAAAAATGAAGATAGGGCAGCGATAAATCTTTCATCAGGTGGGATAGAGACCCTTGCCCCAAAGCTAAGGCTAAGAAAATATAAGGACAACAGGTTTGTCAATGTTATAGAACAGATGTTTCCTGGTTATATATTCGCAAGATTTGACGCCATAGATGACTTTCATCTTGTAAAATATACAAGAGGTGTAAAGACGATTGTACATTTTGGTGACAGGATTGTGCCAATACATGAGGATTTAATAGAGTTTATTAAGTCAAGGCTTGAAAACGGCATTGCCACAATCCAGAAAAAACCCATATCAAAAGGTGATAAGATTATTGTGAAGGATGGGCCTCTTAAGGGCCTAACAGGCATATTTGCGAGAGATATGGACGGCAAGGAGAGGGTGGCGATACTCCTTGATGCAGTCCAGTTTGCCGCCCCCATGGAGATAGACAGAGACCTCATAGA
>JAOAHW010000103.1 GCA_026415015.1 Syntrophorhabdaceae bacterium | reverse complement strand
GCTATGATGGTTTTATAGATGAATCGCAACTCATGTTTTATAAGGGTAGTTATTTTGTTCAGGTGTTTTCATCAGGAAAGGGATTGGCAGACTCAAGGTACCTATATGCCTGCGGTTCAACCATTGATAAAAATATTATCGGAGAGAGGCAACCACCAAAGGAACTCTCATTTATAGATATACCAGGCATAATCCATGGAAGTGAACGTTATTATGTAAAGGGTTTGTTTGGAAATGCATTTTTCCAAAAGGGTATTGTGGCCCAGACAACAAAAAAAGGGCCTGGAGCTCAGGTCTTTATTGTCATAGGTGATTCAACACAGGCTATAATGGAAAATTGTGAAAGATATACAAAACACCTTGAAACATCAGGGATAGATTACCTTTACAAAAAGGAACCAGATGGTATCACACTTATGGTTAAAGACCCTCTACATAAGGTCATGTTTGTCAAACAGAAAGGGAGATATCTCATAGGCACATCAAAGATTGAAGATGAGGCAGATGCCTGGTCATTGATAAATATGATAAAAAGCCGGGTACCATGATAATATTATCTATCTTCCACTCCTTATGAAGCGGATACCCATCCAGATAAGGACTGCAGAAAATATGAGCTTCAGGTAAAATTCAGGAAGCAAGTTAGCCACAGTCCCCCCTAAATAGCCTCCCACAACAGCACCAATGACAAGGCCAGGGGCAATCTTTGTCTCTACATTCCCAAGAGTGTAATGGGTGTAGGCACCTATAATGCCCACAGGGACCATAGCAAGAAGTGATGTCCCCTGCGCCATCTGCTGGGGCATATGTGCCAGGATAACCATAGGTGGTATCATAATAGTACCGCCACCAACACCCATCATCCCTGATACAAAGCCTGTCACTGTCCCTGTTGCAAGAAAAACAATGATACGGGCCAGCTGGTTTACATGGAATGACGCCTGAAAGATATAACCCTTACCCAAAAGAAGAATGGCAACAAAGACAAGAAATACCCCGAATGACATTTTTAGCTTCTTCTCTGGCAAAGAATGGGCAAAAAGGGCACCAAATCTTGCTGTAACAGTAGCAGTCACTGCAAGGAGTACTGCAACCTTCCAGTCTACAGTGCCATAGGAAAAGTATGCCCCAGCGCCTACAAGACCGGTAAATACCACGGCAACAAGGCTTGTACCATGGGCCTTGTGCTGGGTAAATTTCACCAGCATTATCATAAGAGGAATCATAACAATACCACCACCAAGCCCTACAAGGGCACCAAAAAAGCCTCCGCATAGACCTATTATAAAACCAGTGAGATGATGTATCATGCAATCACGGTAACACAGTAAATCTATATTGTAAAGATGGACTAAAAAATATTTTGAATTTATAACAACTTCAGGTTATCTTAACGCCATAGAAATTAATGTTATGAGGGATGAAACTGTTGCCCATGGATACATATTTTTATATACCAGTAACTGCAGCGATCATTGAAAAGGATGGTAAAATCTTAATTGCGAAGCGAAAAAAGGCATATATGGGTTATCTCTGGGAGTTTCCAGGTGGCAAACAAAAAGAGAAAGAGACCCTTGAGGATTGCCTCAAAAGGGAGATAAAGGAAGAGTTAGGCATAGATATTGAGGTTGGAGACTTTGTATGTTCTGTAAAACACATACTCAACTGCCAGTCTGCCATAGAGCTCCATGCCTTCAAGGCAATACCCCTTTCTGATATATTTCATCTAAAAGACCATGATGAGGTAAAATGGGTTGACTTGGAGGAGCTTCCTGCATACAGTTTTTTTGAGCCTGACAGGATGATTGTGAGGAGATTAATAGAGGATAATTTAAAGTCATAAAAAGATACTCTTATTACTTGAAAATCAAAAAATCCTGTTTATACTATCCAAGAGGTTATAATATATGAAATACATGAAACCTGTTTTAATAGAGGTGGTTATGAACCTGCCCATCCATCTTGGACATTGTAGCCACTGCAGGCTCATATTTGAAGATACAGGTGTTGAAAGGCTCGTCAATCAAGAGGCTCTAGAAGAATATCCACCAGAACTCCATGAAGATTTTATAAGGCTTTCAAGTTGGATAAAAGAACTCTCCCGCCTCTATCAGCACCGCATTGTAATTAGGCTTATTGATATAAAATCTTTTCTTGGTGTCTACAAATCTATTGCATATCGACTGAGAACATACCCTGCATTCATTGTTAACAGTAAGGATGTTATAAAAGGGTGGGATTTACAGAGACTTGAAGAGGTCCTTGACAGCCATATAAAAAGGTTAAAACCACACCCCTGTGAAACAATTACCTCTCCTACTCATCCCTGAATCCAAGACGGAGGTTGTAGACATCAGGGAGCATCTCCTTTTCCATAATAAATCCCATCTTTTCAAATAGATGGAGCATGATCCTATTTTCTTTTAATACCTCTGCGGAGAAACCAAGGAGCCCCTGTCGTTTTGCTATATATGTGAGATGTCTTAGAAGTTCAGTACCAATACCCCTGTTTTGGAATTCATCCTTTACTACAATGGCCACTTCAGCAGTATGGCTTCCTTCATGGCCTCTATACTGGGCAACGCCAGTGATAACCTCTCTGCCCTTCTCCTCCACAGAGGCAAGGATTACCATTTGTTTAGTGTAGTCAATGACAACAAAGGTATCCTGCAATTTTTCATGGGGCATATCCTTTCTATCCATTATAAAACGTTTATAGATTGTTGTCTCTGAAAGGGAATAGAAGAAGTCTTTCAGTAGGGGTTCATCACTTATCCGCACAGGTCGTATGAATATCTTTAATCCTGATGATGTTGATGCAAAAGTCTCAAGTTCTTCAGGATATTCGCCACCTTTTCCAGGTATATATGCCTGATCCTTATAAATCAGAGAGAGTCTTTTTGCCTCCTCAATAAGCCATGGCTGAAATTTTGGATGGGCAATTGCAATGAGGGCCATTGCCCTCTCCCTTATGTTTTTTCCATGGAGATAGGCTATCCCGTATTCAGTTACTACATAGTGGACATCACCCCTTGTGAGGGTCACTCCTGCCCCTTCTTTGAGGGATGGGACAATACGTGATGCAGTCTCATTCTGGGCAGTTGACTGGAGCACAAGGATAGATTTCCCATTAGGGGCAAGGGCTGCACCCCTCATAAAGTCTGCCTGACCACCAATACCACTGTAGAATGTGGTACCAATGGACTCTGCAGTTGCCTGGCCTGTAAGGTCTATCTCAAGGGCGCTATTTATGGCTGTAATATTACGTATCTGGGCAATGGTGGCAGGGTTATTTGTATAATCTATGGTCCTGAATTCAATAGCAGGATTATCATGGATAAAGCTATAGGTCTCTTGTTTGCCCATACAGAATGTAGCAACAGACTTTCCTCGGTCAATTGACTTTTTAGTATTGGTTATAACACCCTTCTTCATCAGATCTGCAATCCCCTCTGTAAAGAGTTCTGTATGGACACCAAGGTTTTTTTTGTTTGAAAGATTTGCAAGGATTGCATTGGGTATACTGCCGTACCCTACCTGGATTGTATCTCCATCCTCAACAATTCGGGCAACGTGCCTGCCTATACGCTCTGCTATCTCTGTGGGGATACTCGCCTCATATTCAAGAAGGGGTTCATCATGGTGGATAAGGTATGAGATATCATTGATGTGGATAAAGGTGTTGCCATGGACACGGGGCATATGACTATTCATCTGGGCAATTACAAGACGGGCATTCTCTACTGCAGCCTTTACAATATCCACGCTGATACCAAGGCTGACAAAACCATGGTCATCAGGTGGCGAGACCTGAATAAGCGCCACATCAATAGGGATGATCTTTCTCCTTAAAAGATAGGGGACCTGAGATAGAAAGATGGGTGTATAATCAGCAAGGCCTTGATTTATGGCATCACGGGTGTTATCACCTATAAAAAAGGAATTATGACGGAAGTTCTTCTTGAACTTTTCATCTGTATAAGGGGCAACCCCGAGTGTCCATATGTGGATTACCTCTGTATCAAAGAAGGCTTTAGGATTTGATTCCACATAGTTGATAAGTGCCCTCACAAGATACTGG
>JAOAHW010000102.1 GCA_026415015.1 Syntrophorhabdaceae bacterium | reverse complement strand
GAAGCCGCCCAGGACTACATTCCAGCCTCCTGTGACCTCTACATAATCTATCTTCTGCATGGTAGGAAGGTGTTCGTTTAGCACAAACTCTGCGTATGCCTTTTTCATACCTGGTCTTATGTCATAATACTGATTGAACTTCCATACGCCCTTCTGTATTGTGTATCCCCTTCTTTTTATGGCACCTGTTGGCTCCAAAACAGACGCCCTGTAATTGTAGATTATGGATTTGAGATCAACCAAGAGATCCTTAAACCGCTTGCTGGCAATGAAACTTGATAAAATATCGTGATTTTCTGCGCTGAATACCCCTATTATCCTTGGACCGAAACCTACCTCAACATAGTATCCCCCAACAGCTATAATGCCTAGTTCAGCTATCTCTGGCATATATCGGTCATTGATAAAGGATTTGTATTCATTCTCTTTTCCGTGGATTATATCCCAGTTCTGGACAAATAAGATGGACATTTCCCTATTTCTTCCTTTCTTTTTCCTTTATGGCATTGTAGAGACGTTCAGATGTTACAGGCAGTTCATCAATCCTCACACCAACAGCATCATATATGGCATTTAATATGGCAGGGATGGTTGGCATAATAGCCCCTTCACCGACCTCTTTGGCCCCAAACGGACCATTGGGCTCGTCACTCTCAATAATTATCGTATTTACATTGGGCATGTCAAGGGCTGTAGGGATACGATATTCACCAAAAGTAGGATTTGCTACCCTTCCCTTCTCATCAAACTTCACCTCTTCAAATAATGCCTCGCCAAGACCCATAGAAAGAGAACCCTGCATCTGTCCCTCTACATTGGTACGGTTGATGGCAAAACCACAGTCATGGGCATCTGTCATCTTATCCACTGTTACTTTACCTGTCTCCATATCCACAGTAACCTCTACGATCTGGGCTGAGCATCCATAGGCAGGGGATGTCCCAACTGTGGCCCCTTTGTATTTGCCTCCTAATTCACCAGGCTTATATGCCCCTGTGCTGACTATTGTGCCACGCTCAATATATGCAATCCTTGCTGCCTCCTTGAATGTGAGCCTATCGTCACTTGGCTGCTCTGCCCAACCCCTGTGTTCCTTGATATAATAGGATCGGATACCTGAGAAATCTACAGGCCCTTTTTTAAAGACTATATAACCATCCTTTATGTCCATATCCTCAACAGGGATATTCAACCTCTTTGATAGAACCTCAAGGACCTGTCTTTTCACATCCTCTGCTGCCTGTTTTACTGCATGGCCTGACATGAGTGTCTGACGGGATGAATATGCACCGAGGTCTACCCCGAAATCTGTATCACCAGAGTATATCTTCACATCCTCATATCTTACACCCAATGCCTCTGCCGCCATCATGGTAAGGACTGTATCAGAACCCTGGCCTATCTCTGCCGCAGCAGTATATAACTCCACAGTGCCACCATCTTCAGAGAGCTTTATCATGGCTGTGGAATGAAATGTCTCAGAGCGATATATTGGATAGCCGGCACCGGATACAAAAAATCCACATGCCACACCTATTCCCTTGCCTTTAGGGAGTTTGCCTTTCTTGTTTTTCCAGTCTGAGCGGTCTCTTATTGCCTCAAGACACTCCTTCATACCAAAGCTGCTCAGGTTAAAGTCATTACAGGTCACTTCTCCCTTTTCCCTCACATTTTTGAGCCTGAACTCAATAGGGTCTATACCCAATTCTCCTGCGATGATATCAAGCTGCTGTTCCCATGCTGCCCTTGCTGCAACACCACCATGACCCCTCTGGGCACCACATGCAGGCTTGTTTGTGTATACCCTGTAGCCGTCATATTTCATATTGGGGAGTCTATATGGGGCACCAAGGAGAGACCCGGCATAATAGACTGTGGCAATACCAAAACTCGAATATGCACCACCATCAAGATAGCATGTATTCTTCAATGCATGAATTGTCCCGTCTTTTTTTACGCCTGTTGTAAGCTCATGATAGAACTGGTGTCTGCCACGGGAGTGCATAAAGACCTGCTCCCTGTTCATGACCATCTTTACAGGCCTGCCTGTCCTCATGGAAAGGAGGCTTGCTGCCAGCTCTATAGTATTTGCCGATGCCTTTGGACCAAAACCACCACCCACATAAGGCTTTACAACCCTAACCTTTCCAATGGGTATGTTAAGGACCATCGAGACTGTCCTCTGGACATAGTGGGGTGTCTGGGTGGATGTATAAAGTGTAAGATTACCGTTCATATCATAATAAGCAAGACATGCCTGGGGCTCTAAAAATCCACCGTCCTGTTTTTTATTTACAAATCTATCCGTCCTTATATAGTCACACTCTTTAAAGGCATCTTCCACATTGCCGAACTCCTGATGAACCTCTGCACCTATATTATTTGGATAATCATCATGGATTGGTACTGCACCCTCTTTTATGGCATCAAAGACATTTAGGTAAAAAGGTAGTTCCTCATAGTCCACCTTTATAAGAGATGCCGCCTCCATGGCGGTCTCAAAATCTATGGCTGCAACAGCAGCTATCTCATCACCCACATAGCGAACCTTATCGTAACAGAACATAGTCTCATCGTACCTTGCAGGGCTTACACCATAGCGTATTGTCCCTGCCTCTTTATATGTGACTATATCCTTTACACCTACTATCTTCTTTGCAGCAGAGGTATCTATATTTAATATCTTTGCATGGGCAAGGGGACTCTGGAATAGAACAGCATACAGCATATTAGGCATGGAGAGATCTGCTGCGTATCTTGCTTCTCCTGTGACTTTAGACCATGCATCAACCCTTGGGAGTCTCTTGTTTATTACGCTAAAATCCTTCATTAATCTCTCCTCCTTATTTTTTCTTCATCTTCTTTGATGCAGCCTGGATTGCCTCTACTATCTTCTGGTATCCTGTGCATCTGCATAGATTACCTGAAATAGCCTCTCTGATCTCCATCTCAGTAGGTTTAGGATTCTTCTCAAGGAGGCTCTTGGCAGAAAGGACCATACCAGGGGTGCAGAAACCACACTGGATGGCCCCGTATTCCACAAATGCCTCTTGTATTGGGTGGAGATTATTCCCATCAGCAACACCCTCTATGGTCTGAATATTACATCCATTTGCCTGTACAGCAAGGACAAGGCAGGAATTCACAGGTCTGCCGTTTAAGATTACAGTGCAGGCACCACAGTCACCTATTCCGCAGCCCTCTTTTGTCCCGAGGAGATTTAAGTCCTCCCTCAATATCTGTGTCAGTGTCCTATTCGGTGCAACTGCTATCTCGTAAGCCTTGTTATTTACTATAAGATTGATTAGTCTCTTCATGCCTCACCTCATCTACTTTTTTTTGCCTGCTTCAAGGCAGCTGTCAATGTCCTTTTTGTCAAGACCTCAACCATGGCACAACGATACTCAGCGCTTCCCCTTATATCATCTATGGGTGTACAATCACCTGATGCAAGATTAGCAGCCTTTTCTATGAGTTTATTTGTTGGCTTCTCCCCTATGAGTGTCTTCTCTGCCGAGACTGCGTGGATAGCCTTGGGTGCCACTGAGCTCAATATGACCTTGGCATCAACTATTATTCCATCTGGTTTGTCAAGGGTTATAAATGAGGCAACAGCTACTATGGCAATCTCAAGGGCCTTTCTATGGCCAAGCTTTATATAACTGCCTCCACTAAACATTGGTGGCTCATCAAGGATTATCCCTGTTAATATCTCATCCTGTTTTATAATGGTCTCGCCAGGGCCTTTAAAGAATTTCTCAAGCTCAATCTCACGCTCACCCCTCTTGTTCTTTAATTTTATCTTTGCACCCATGGCTATAAGGGGCGGAGGCAGGTCTGCAGCGGGTCTTGCAGTTACAATATTCCCTCCTATGGTTGCCCTGTTCCTTATAAGTGGTGAACCAAGTACTGATGCTGCCTCATAGAGCATGGGGTATCTCTTTCTGATAAGTGCAAATTCTGTCAATTTTGCCACTATAAGATTTGAACCGATGAAGATACTGCTATTCTGAGGCTCTATCTCTGACAGACCTGGTATCCTACCAATACTGACAAGGCATGAAGGTGAGACAAGACCTTTTTTCATATTTACCAAGAGATCTGTCCCTCCTGCTATTATCTTGCCATTACCCTTTAGACCTGCCAGTATCTTACAGGCCTCACTAAGGTCTTTTGGCTCCTCATAATCAAACCTGGGTAATAAAAGCATCAATACCTCCTTGGTGTCAAAGTTTTATAGCTACTTGAAAATACTGATTGAAGCCTTTACCACTGCCTCGGCAAAGCCAGGCTCCTCCATATTGGCATCGACCTCAATAATATCTATATCCTTTTTTAGCCCATTCTTCAATTCATTAACAAAGATTTTATCCTCTTGAGGGTCATAGGTAATGCTCCCAGGGACATCAACAGAAGACCATCCCTTCATAGGCAGGACTATCTTTATAGGCCCTGATGCACTGTTCAGTTTTCTTATAAACTCCATGGCTGCCTTTTTAAGCTCCTCAGGTGATGCCCTAAGCCACGTCCTGAATTTATCAAGGTCGTATTTTCTCCTGCTTTTATGGTCGTCTGTGTATTTTGATTTCGGTGGGGTTATATGATTTAAACCACAGGTTGATATAACCTGGGGTATACCCATTTTGCCTGCTGCCTCCATCCTTGTAGGGCCTGCATCCCTCATGCCTCCCACAAGGTGTTCGATTACAGCACCAGGGGCAAGGTCGATTACACCACTGAAGAGCCCTTGTTCTACCATAGCCTCCATTGCCCTGTCACCTATGCCTGCGGCAGAGAAGCCAATAACATCAAAACCCTCTGATTCTAATGCCTGGCGGACCCTTGATGCACACTTCTCACATGGCCCAAGCATAGTTATGGCTATGGCTTTTTTCCCCTGTCCTCTTTTTGTGCCTAATGGCTCGACCTCTGCCATGCTATATATGGCATGGGCAGCCCTATCTATGACATTTTTTAATATCTCACTGAGACCAGAGATCTCCACAACAGAATGAAAAAGGGCTATATCACCTATATCTATATATCTTGTGGACATACCAGGTAAAGCAGCAGTGGAAGATATCATCATCTTTGGGACGCCAAAAGGCAGTGTCCTCATGACATCTGTAGCCATAAGAGATCCTGTAGATCCACCTATGCCTATAACCCCGTCAAGCTCACCTTTTTTCCACATCTCAAGGGCAATATTAGATGCACCCTTTGTCATAATGGCTGTGTTTTTTGCCCTCTCATGGGATGTTAGTATGGCCTCATATGTGCTGCCCCCTGCCTTTGCTACTGCATCAGGTGTTATATCGGCTTGAAAGCCCTCTGCTGGTCTCATGGAAATATCTATTACAACAGGTATCTTACCAAGGTGCCTTATTTTATCCCTAAGATAAAAGGTCTCAACCCCCTTTGTATCGAGGGTTGAGACTATCAGTATCTTTTTCATTATCTATCCCCCTGCCACCTTTTTTTCTATATCTGCCTTCAGTGCCTTTTTATCCACCTTGCCTGAATCACCAACAATGGGCAGGGATTCCACTATCTCCAACCTCTCAGGGAGCTTAAATGCAGCGAGTTTTTTAGATTTCAGAAAATCTACCATCTCCTCCTTTGTGAATGTCTCTCCTGGCTTTAGGACAACATATGCGCAGGCCCTCTCCCCCATCTCCTTATCAGGATAACCAACTATCGCCACATTTGCTACCTTTGGATGTTCATTGAGAATTCCTTCTATCTCAGCAGGGTATATATTCTGACCTCCACGGATAATCATATCCTTTGCCCTGCCCATAATCCAGAGAAAACCATCTTCAGACTTTACTATATCCCCTGTTGTTGTCCATCCATCCTTGTCAAAGACAGAGGCAGTGGATTCAGGGTCACGGTAATACCCGGCAGGTGCATGTGGCCCTCTAAACCAGAGCTGACCAGGTTCTCCCTCTTTTACCTCATTTCCATTGTCATCAAGGAGTTTAACCTTATTCCCTGGCAGCATCTTTCCTACAGTCCTTCTCCTTATCTCACCAGGGTCATCTATGGTGCAACCTGAGACAGAGCCCACATCCTGGGTACCAAGGTCGCTTGTGATTATGGCCTTATATCTCCTCTCTGCCTCCTCTGCCACCTGGGGTGGTAGATACCCACCTGCAGAACGGATAAAACGCAGGGAACTAAGGTCATACTTTGTCTCATCCACCTCAAGCATCCTCACGAGGTGTGTGGGCACAACACCTATGGCTGTTGCCTTTTCCTTTTCTATGAGCTTTAGGGCCCCCTCAGGGTCAAACTCCTCCATCATTACAGTCTTTGCTCCAACAAGGGGTGCTGCAAAATATGTAAGTGTACCTGCTGCACCACCTGCATGGGGTGCTATAGCCACAGTGATATCATCCTTTGTGAGATGCCAGATATCTACCCTTGCCTTAGATGTGCAAACCCTTGAGGCAATAGGCCATTCCACAAGCTTTGGGAGCCCTGTTGTCCCTGTAGTGCTTGTAAGGAGGCCTACATCATAGTATGGGCTAAATCTCCTTGCATCGAGTTCTTTGTATTTTGACTCATCTACATCCTGGTTTGCGAGTTTTATAAGTGAATAAGAGCCCTCTGGTGCCCCTTCAGGTACCTCCTCCTCAAAGAGGAAGAAATACTTAAGATAAGGTGAGGTCTTCTGTAGCTCCTTATACATCTCAAGGTAGTTAAACTTACGATAGATATGGGGTATAGCCACAGCTATTGCCTCTGTCCTCTCCACCATATAGGTAAGTTCCTTCTCCCTGAGATACGGATATACAGTTAGCGATATAAGCCCTGCCCTATCCGCTGCAATCCTTGCTATAAATCCGTAAACACTGTTTGGTGCCTGTATTATAATACGGGAATCCTTTGGTATCCCGAGGCTTACCCAGGCATAGGCAAGGTTATTTAAGAGCTTCCATGCCTGTTTCCATGTAACCCTATATTTTGAATCAACAAGGGCCTCCCTATCACCAAGTTCTCTTGCATTCCTCTCCCAGAAGTCTGTAAAGACCTCATCTGTCCAATAGCCTTCTCTTTTAAATTCTTCTATCATTTCATCTGTGTATCTTATTGGTCTCATATGTCCCCCCCTAAAATTAAAAATAAAAGGTTCGAGGATTGAGGTTTAGAGGCTCCAGTTATATGCAAGTGAAGCCTCATCGATCAATCCTCGAATACTTTTTTACATTATAAACCTAATTCACCCCAACGTGCCTGGACCTTTTTTACTACCTCAGGGTCGAGTTCTATGGGGATAGGTTTCTCTTTCCATTCATAAGGAATTGTGGCATCGATAATAATCCTTCCTGTAATGTCTCTGGCATTTATAGGAAGGGATGGGTCAAGGGGTGTGGAGCGTCCCCTACTGATTATCTGGCAGCGGTTTGGCTGGAATCTGAAGCTGACAGCATATAATACCCTTGGTATATCCCAGGGGTCTATATCATCGTCAACTACGATTACTGTTTTTAAGCCATAAGCACCCATCTCTGTGGATATAACTGCTGTACCAACCTGGTCTACATGACCTGGATACATCTGCTTTACAGATACAATAGCTATAAACCTGCCTGCTCCCTCTGGAGGACAATATACAGCCTTTATACCTGGAATCTTCATATCTGTAAGTTGTTGCCAGAGGGTTGCACCATAGGTCAATGCCATGGTCATGTGGGTATCTGTAACAGCACGGCCAACTGTTGTACCCCAGAATATAGGGTTATTCCTGTATGTCACGCAGTTGACCTTCATGAAGTTCCTCTTGTCTGTCCCTACACCAGAATAGTATCCAGTATATTCACCAAAGGGTCCTTCATCCATAAAGGCATTGGCATCAACTTCACCCTCTACTACAATCTCTGCTGTTGCTGGGATAGGGAGGTCAACGGTTTCACCTCTGATGACCTCTATGGGCTCTCCACGCACAGCACCGGCAAAGTCATACTCTGAGACAAAGGCAGAAATACGGGCAGCACCTGTTAAAAATAACAGTGGGTCACAGCCGATGACACAGGCAACAGGCATGGGTTTTTTCATGGCCCCATACTTTTTGAGCATAATGTCTGCGTGTTTTCCTTTGATAAACTGTGTACCAAGATGATTTTTATCGAGAAGCTGTGCCCTGTATGTACCTAAGTTGACCCATCCTGTCTCTGGATCTTTTGATATAAAATAGTGGGCTGTTCCAAAGTATCTGCCTCCATCACGGGGATAAAACTTAGGGGCTGGGAATTTAAACAAATCCACTTCATCACCCATCATGATATTTTCCTTGCACGGTGCCTTATCAACCCATTTCGGTGGTATGGACTTTTTACCCTTCTCCACCCATGCACGCATAAGGTCTACAAGGCTCGACTCAAGCGGCTCACCCATTATCATGGCAAGCCTCCTTGTCTCTGTACATACACTGGTTATAACAGGTGTACTATATCCCTTCACATTTTCAAACAAAAGTGCAGGACCATGCTTTTCTTCGTTCAACTTGGCAATATGAGATAATTCAAGATTCCAGTCTACCTCGGCCTTAATCCTCTTTAATTCACCCTCCTTTTCTGCCAATGCTATAAAATCCCTCATGTCTTTTATCTGCATAACCCCTCCTTTAAATTGTATTGCTTTGCCTATGATGGTAACATCTGAAAAATATTTGTCAAATACATAATTTTTATGTTGCATATAAGTAAAACTTATGGGATAATTTCTTCAACAAGGGGGGGAATGAATTTAAATCAACTCCGTGCATTTTATATAACTGCCATGGAACTAAATTTTTCAAAGGCTGCAGAGAGGCTTTTTGTAAGCCAGCCTGCTGTGTCGCTTCATATTAAACACCTGGAGGAGCTTTTAAAGGTAAAGCTCTTTAACAAGGCAGGAAACAAGATATATCTCACTGAACCAGGCCATATCCTCCTTGATTATGCAAAAAAGATATTCGAGTTAGAGAATCAGGCTGAGACAGCCTTAAAGGAACTGTCAGAGTTAAAAAAAGGCAGTATCCACATAGGGACCACAAAGACCTATGCCCGATATCTCATGCCTGGTTTTATATCAAGATTCCACTCGAGGTTTCCCAATATAAGCATCACACTTAATGAAGGTAGTTCCCTTGAGATGATACAGAGCCTCTTTAGCCTCCATAATGAGCTCGCTATTGTAGCGCACACAGAATATCCAAAGACAATAAACACCATTGAGTTCAGTGAAGAGGAGATAATATTCATAGCCTCCCCTGAACATAAAATATGTAAAAAAGAACAGGTGACCCTCGATGATATAGCAAAGACACCTATTATAATGAGAGAAGAGGGCTCGGGCACAAGAATGGCGGTGATGAATTTATTCCATGAGAGGGGTCTTACTCCCACAATCCTCTATGAGGCAAGCAACCTTGATTTTATAAAAGAATTATTAATAAGCGGTGAGGGTGTCTCCTTCATGGTCAGGCCTGTTGTCCAGAGAGAGATCAACGATGGCCTACTTAAAGAGATAAAGATTAAGGATATCAGGCTTGTAATGCACTCAAAGATTGCGTTTTTAAGTAATAAGACACTGTCAAGACCCGCCAAAGCATTTATAGATATACTGCTGTCGAAACAATAAGTTAAATAATTTGCAAAAGGGTTTTATATTTTAACTGGCATTTTCAATCATGGTTGTTATAGAATATGGCTATGAAGCTGAATCACATAGGAATTATTGTCCAAAACATAGAAGAATATAAAAAATTGTTTGATGCCATAGGTTTAAATAATACCACTGAACCAGCAACAGACCCTATACAAAAGGTAACAGGACTATTTATAGATGTGGGGTTTGATAATAATGTCCATCTGGAGCTCCTCGAGCCTATTGATGAGTCATCTCCTGTGGTAAATTTCCTCAAAAAGAAAGGAGGCGGGCTACATCACCTATGTTTTGAGGTGGATGACATTAAAACAAAGACAGAGGAGATGATAAAAAAGGGCTTCAAGATGGTCTCCCCACCTGTAGAGTGTATAGCCTATGATGAAAACTTCAAAAGGGTCTGTTCAACTCATACAAAGATTGCATTTTTTATGGTATCAGACAGGATGCTCATTGAGCTAATAGAGAAGGGAAGATAACCTTTAAGAGATGAGGCTCCCTTATTTTCAATACCACTCCCCCAGGTCATTAAAGGCTGCATTTATGCTCCTAAAAAAAATAGATGGTAAGGGTCTCATTATGGCTGGGGGTACAGAACTCTTAAACAGGATGAAATTTAGGCTCATAGAGCCCGAGCATATCATATCCCTTTCTATTATAAAAAATCTTGGTAATATATCTATTAGGGAAAACCAGGAGATAGAAATAGGAACTATGGCAAAGCTCACTGATATAGCCCATTTTTTTGAGGAGATAAAACCATATAAGGCCCTACATGAGGCAGCATATCAGGTAGCATCAATGCAGATAAGGAATATGGCAACCATAGGAGGAAATATATTTCAGGATACGCGTTGTATGTTCTATAACCGCTCAAGGGATTGGCAGAGGGTTGTCCCACCATGCCACAAAAGAGGGGGAAATATATGCCATGCCATAAAAAATAGCAAGAGGTGCCTTGCTGTATACCAGGGTGATATGGCACCTATACTTATAGCACTCAAGGCAAAGGCTGTATTCTATACACCTGATGTTTTCTATGAAATGCCTGTTGAGGAGGTCTTCTCAGGCAACAGCAGAGAGCCTTTTATCACAGGAGACAAGAAAATACTCACCTCTATTAATCTTGCACCGCCTGAAAGGAATCTCTTCTCAACCTATAGAAAATACAGGATAAGGGACGGTGTTGATTTTCCCCTTGCCGGTATTGCAGTGGCATTACATAAAGATGGTGATACTGTTGCCAATCTGAGGCTATGCCTTACAGGTGTTGCCCCGCAACCAGTAATAGTTAGAGATGTAGAAAATATAGCCAATGGTACAAAACTAACAGAAAAAATCATAAAAGAGATTGCAGAAATGGCTTATAATGCAGCCCATCCTGTTGCCAACCTTGAGGATACCCCTGATAACAGGAGGTTTATGGTACGCCAGATAGCCTATGACCTTCTCATGGAGGCGATCCATGTCAGCAGATAATAAAAGAGGAAAAAACAGAGAGATTATCAAATTGAATGTGAATGGTACGGACTACCATGTCCTCGTAGAACATAGAGAAACGCTCCTTGAGGTATTAAGGGAAAAGCTCCAGCTCACAGGGACAAAAGATGCATGTAACCAGGGTGAGTGTGGGGCATGTACAGTGCTTCTGGATGGAAGACCTGTCCTTGCCTGTCTTGTGCTCGCTATGGAGGTGCGAAAAAAAAAGATAACCACTATAGAAGGTCTTGCAAAGGATGGAGGATTGACACCCATACAGGAGTCGTTCATTAAATACGGTGCCATACAGTGTGGTTTCTGTTCTCCTGGCATGATCTTGACGACAACAGCCCTATTGGCAGAAAATCCTAAACCTACAAGGAGACAGATAAAAAAAGCCATAGAGGGCAATATATGCGGATGCACAGGCTATAACAAGATTATTGAAGCAATAGAGGCAGTAAGAGATAAAAACATGGATGAGGGTTCATAAGATGGCTGGCATGATAGGTAAAAGAATCCCCAGGATAGACGGTCCCCTCAAGGCAACTGGCGAGGCAAAATATACTACTGATGTATATCTGCCGGACATGCTCTGTGCAAAGATATTAAGGAGCCCCATTGCCCATGCTAAGATCCTCCATATAGATACATCAAAGGCAGAGAGGATCCCAGGGGTAAAGGCAATTATCACAGGCAAAGACGCCTGGGGTATAAGACACGGTTTTGTAGAGACACCAAGATACCCTGCTGACCAGTATTGCCTTGCCAATGATAGGGTGAGATATATAGGTGAAGAGGTGGCTGCTGTGGCTGCCATAGATGAGGACACAGCCATGGAGGCACTGGATGCAATAACAGTAGAATATGAAGAGCTTAAACCTGTTTTTAATATATTTGAGGCAATAAAACCAGATGCCCCTGAGATCCATCCCATTGAACTACCAGATCTCATGGAACCTTATAAAAATGTTGGTGGTCGATGCGCCAACTCTTTCGGGGATCTTGAAAAGGCATTCAAGGAGGCACATCTTGTAAAAAAAGACAGATTTGAGGCACAACTAAGGACACATTGCTATCTTGAGCCGCAGACAACTGTTGCCCACTTTGATAAAAGCGGAAGACTCAATGTCTGGACCTCAGGAATGGGCGTATTCAGAAAGAGGATGCACCTTGCAAAGACCCTAAACATGCCCTCTAGTAAAATAAGGATTCACAAGACATGGGTAGGTGGTGCATTCGGTGGTAAGATAGACCTCTTCTCCCATGAGTTCTGCACATCCCTCTTATCCATTAAAACAGGCAAGCCTGTTAAATATATGGCTGAAAGGGATGAGATATTTTCATTCTTTCGTCATGGACAACCAATGGTCGTTGACCTTGAGACTGCTGTTTCAAAAGACGGGTTGATACTCGGTCAGAGGGTGAGGTGTTACAATAGTTGCGGTGCCTACAGGGGAAGCGGTGTGGTTTGTATATTCCTCTGTTGGGGCTTTTTAGTCCTCCCATACAGGATATCAGCCCTTGATTATATTGGGTATTCCATCTATACAAATAACCCTGTGAGGGCTCCTCAGAGGGGACATGGGGCACCACAGATGCGCTTTGCCATAGAATCCCAGATGGACATGATAGCAGAGGAGCTTGGGATTGACCCCATAGACATAAGATTAAAG
>JAOAHW010000085.1 GCA_026415015.1 Syntrophorhabdaceae bacterium | reverse complement strand
TGTCATGGGAGCAGGGGCATTTCTCATGGCTGAGATACTCGGTGTCCCCTATGTGAAGGTGCTTGTAGCGGCAATACTGCCTGCTGCCATGTATTATCTCGCTGTTTATTTTATGGTTGATTTTGAGGCAGCCAAAACAGGGCTTGTGGGTCTACCAAAAGAAAAACTCCCCAGCAAAAAAGAAACACTGAAGCGAATCTATATGTTTGCACCCCTTGGTGTACTTATATATTATATAGCCATTGCTATGGCATCCATTATAAAGGCAGGCACATATGCTGTAGCATCGTGCATAATAGTAAGCTGGGCAAACAAACAGACAAGGATGGGATTGAAAAAGATAATAGATTCCCTTGCAAATGGAGCAAGGGGTGCTATAGAGATGGCAGGGACATGCGCTGCAGCAGGTATTATTATAGGTATTATCTCCCAGACAGGTATTGGCCTAAAGTTTGCCACCATCCTTCTTGATCTTTCAAAAGGCATTCTTCCTATTGCACTTTTCCTCTCAATGGTGGTTGCCATAGTCCTTGGTATGGGTATGCCAACAACTGCAGCCTATGCAATATGCGCTGCTGTTATTACCACAGGTCTTACAAAATTAGGCGCCATACCCATTGCAGCCCATCTTTTTGTATTTTACTTTGCCTGCATCTCTGCCATAACACCGCCTGTTGCCCTTGCTGCTTACGCTGGTGCTGCAATAGCAAAGGCACATCCCAATAAGGTGGGCTTTACAGCCATGAAATTAGGTATTGCCGCATTTATCGCCCCCTATATGTTCATATTCAACCCAGCCATGCTTCTTATAGGTTCACCCCTTGATGTTGTTTTGGTAGTTATTACATCTCTTCTTGGCACTTTTGCCCTTGCCTGCGGTATGCAGGGCTGGTTTATGGGAAGGACCATACCATTCGTTTTGAGAATCCCTCTCATTGCAGGGGCAATATTACTAATCAAACCTGGTATATATACTGATCTGGCAGGTTTAGGGCTTCTAATTCTAACATACATACTATCCAGGATTTGGAAAAAGGCATAAAACAGTATAGACTCTATAGGGGGGTTTTTTAATTTAATCGACATATTAAACCCTCATAATCGAGCAATTGCCAAGATATAATCTTGACAACGCATTTAATTTGAATGTAGAGATAATAAGTTAAAACTATTTAATGGAGGTAGCAAACAATGATGGATAGGTGGACCTTTGGATTAACAATGCTCATTGTTGGTATGGGTGGCACATTGCTTACACTTATTTTGTTGAGTCTAATCATGACAGTCCTCAAAAAGATATTTCCATATAGACCGGATGAAGAAAAGAAAGATTAGAGGAGGAGTATACGATGATTGAAGCGATTATTAGTGGTGCAAATGGACTTATTGCAGGTTTTGCTAATCTACACTGGTCTAATCCTGTGATGATGGCAATAGGTTGCTTACTTTTGTATCTTGGTATAAAAAAGGATTTTGAACCACTCCTTCTTGTCCCTATTGGATTTGGGTGTATTATAGTAAATATCCCCCTTGCAGGACTGATGGAAAAGGAAGGCTTTCTCAGAACCATATATGATGCAGGGATTATTACAGAACTATTCCCGCTTCTTATCTTTATTGGCATTGGTGCGATGACAGATTTTACACCTGTTCTTGAAAACCCTTATACATTTTTACTCGGTGCAGCAGGCCAGTGCGGTATATTCCTTACCTTACTCCTTGCCCTTGCCCTTGGTTTTAAATATAATGAGGCTGTAACCATAGGCATAATAGGTGCATGTGATGGCCCTACTGTTATATATGTGGCATCTCAGTATGCACAAAATCTCCTTGGCCCTTGTACTGTTGCAGCCTATTCCTATATGTCACTGGTACCAGTATTGCAGCCACCTATCATGAGGATCCTCACTACAAAAAAAGAGCGTGAGACAATAATGAAGACGCACAAGAGGACTGTATCAAAGACCACAAAGCTCCTTTTTCCTATTGTGATTACAATAGTTGGGGGATTGATTGCACCAAAAGGACTCCCCCTCCTTGCCACTATTATGCTCGGCAATCTTATGAAGGAATCTGGTGCAGTTGCAAGACTTACAAAGGCATCAGAGAATGAGATTGCCAATATTGTAACACTTCTTTTAGGTATATCAATCGGTGCTACAATGGATGGAAAGGTATTTGCCCAGCCCACTACCATCATTATACTGGCATTAGGTCTTGTAGCTATATGTCTCGATACTGTGTGTGGTGTTTTATTTGGTAAATTCCTGTACCTTATAACTGGTGGCAAGGTCAATCCCCTTATCGGTGCCGCAGGCATCTCTGCCTTCCCCATGTCCGCCCGTGTTGTCCAGAAAGAAGGTCAGAAGTATAATAAAAAGAACTATCTCCTTATGCATGCCATGGGCGCAAACGCAGGAGGTCAGGTAGGCTCTGTCATGGCAGCAGCTGTTATGCTATCAGTACTTAAGGGTATGGGTGTTATATAAGGTCTATCTCACCTCTTCCACACTCCACAGCGTCTCTCCAGGTGGTGGGAAACTCGGGGCGAACTGGATCTCCATCCTCACCCTCCCATCGAGTCTTCTTGGCAAGCCAAGGCGTATCACACCACCTGGCCTTGACCATTCAGAGATCCTTATAAAGTTTCCATTCCTTATATCGTCCATTAGATTCGCACCCACAGTACCCCTCTCATAGAAGTTGGTGGGTGTCCCATATTTGTTCAGGAGGATAGAGCTAACCCTCTGGTATGTCTGCATTATATCAGCAGGTCTGTCTGTAATATTAAAATCTACGATAATTGCTGATTTATTTATAAGATTATTCTTCTGGATTAAGGCAAGCCTCTGCCTTAGTTCAATCTCCTCAAAGACCCTTGCTTCGTAAATGAGTAAATCATCCTGAGACACAGGATCTACTATATTATTTTTCTTTAGAATCTCTTTTGCCTGGTCTATTTTTAAACCTGGTGGAAGAGCAGCAATGTCCACTATCATGGGCGATGGGATAGAAGTAGCTACCATTGTTAGGTCAGTCTTTACAGGTGGGACCTTGGTTACTGGTTTCTCAAAATAGTATGTGAAGAATGCACCTATCTTGTAATAATCTATTGAGCGTCCAGGGTCAGGTACCCTGTATCCAGAAGAACACTCCACCCCGACTATATATTTTTTTTCAGTGTAACGATAATTAAGAGACTGGGTGGTTGTGGTAATATCGGGATTATTTGCTATAAGCCTTCTCTGGTCATACCAGGAAAGGTTATAATCAAGGCTGTGTTTCCCTGTCTTTAAGGCAAGGGCAAGGGTGGGATTAACCTCCCATGCCCTTGATGTGGGATTATTTATCTTTCTTAATACAAAGCCTGGAGTAATAGAGCTGTCAATGTTCCAGAATGATAGGCCATGGGTTGCATTGAGAGTTACCTGATTTACCTCATTATCGTTTGAGCCGGGAACCCGGTTATACATATTCTGATATTGGTAGCCAAGTCTTGCCACCCAACCTGCTATCTTTGGGATATTGAGATTGAGGTTTATATTATTTGTGAGGGTATCTACTGTCCTGTCCTTGTTTGCTGCATCCTGCATAAACATATCAATAGAACCAAGAGGTCCTGTGAGATTAAGTCCATATATTACCGTATCGGTTGGATTATCCCCCTGATAACCATCCCTTATCTTCTGTGCCCTACCCCTTAATTGATACCCCCCTTTGAACAACCACCCCCCGTGGGCCTCCATATTTCTTGTACCTGGTGATATGGCTGCACCAACAGGACGATAGTCTCTGCCATATTCCTCATATCTAAGCCTGTATGTGAGGGGTGATTTGCTCTTACCGCTGCCTTGAAAAAATATAGCCTTATCGTTTTTATTCTGTCCGCTTTCTATATCACCGAAACCATCATGGTCACCGTGGAACATGCTAAATTCACCTTCAAGGAGGAGGTTCTGGTTACCCACAGAGACATTGTTTGACCCTGCAATACTATAAACGGTCTGTGTCCTCCATGCAGTTGTCTCATCTGCACTACCTTGCCGCATGTTGTTCACAACATTCAAACTGTATTTGCCAAATACAGGGTCATCAATAAGATAGGATGCGCCATTAAAGTAACTGTCAGAGGGCTGAAAATCCCTCCATGATGCAATCTGGGCTCCAGATGTAAAAAAAATGGAATGTTTTCTTTCAGAATCCTGAAAAGGCTGGAGGTCAATTTGAGCACCCTTTAGGGATGTCTGCATGGTTCTATATGAGTAATATGAGAATATATCACCCATTTCAAGGCGAAATGGCACAGGTATATCACCTTTCTCCCTTGTAAGGTTCAATCTCTCTGGGACCACACCATAGAAATTATTTCTATACATGGAGTCATTTATAACACCAGATACCTCACCCCTCCATAAATCATACTGGCTGTTTCTCTTATTAAAATTTATATTTATGTCATTATAGAATTGGGCTCCTGTCCTCTGATAGGGAGACTGGGTGTCATCACCTTTATTGAAATAATAGTCACTCCGAGTAGTGCTGCTTCCTGTTATCTGCCACTGGGGGACAAGGACATCAAGTATAGTATCAGGTGGTTCTTTATCCTGTCCAAAAAGGGGATTGGCATAATTTATTAAAGTAAAAAGTAGAAAAATAACTGAAACAATGGATAATCTATTCATTCTCAAGACATTCCCTTTTCCTTTCATACTGTCCTCCGTGGATATAAATTACTATCAACAGGCAAAATAATGTCTTTCAATACTAATTAATCCTTGTTAGAGAATTTACCGTAAGCCTTATATCTTTATCTGATTTTCCTATTGGAAACTCTTGAACTGTAAAATTGATGCGGTATATGGCCCCTGTTGTCTTATGTTTTACCTCAAGAGTGTATGTCCCTGGAGGCACCTTATAGACAGTACAACAACCTGGCCATACTACAGTGTTGTTTGTAGGTGGCTTTGTTATGGTA
>JAOAHW010000077.1 GCA_026415015.1 Syntrophorhabdaceae bacterium | reverse complement strand
GGTTATTACAGGTTTTATAGAGGAAATAGAGGAAGGCACAACCCAGGGTCTCAAAGAGGTCCTTGATATAATAGACATATATCCACTATTGGATGAAGGGATTGTTAGGCTCTGCAGATGGTCATCTGATTATTATATAACACCCTTCGGTCTTGTCCTTAAGTATGCTATCCCGAATTATCTCCAGTTAGAACAGTATCTCACAGTAGATGTACAAAAGGATAGGGGATATTTAGAAGACATAGGCCAGCTTGAAGGCAAGACCCTTGGAGAGACATTTAACCTTATTGAGAAATATAAGATTGTCAAATACTTAGACGATGGCATCATCTCACTTAAGGATGTGTTCACAAAAAATACATTTAGTTACCTCTTTGAAGAAAAAGACAATTTTAAAAAAAATAATGAAAAGACCATGTTCATTGGAGGCATTAAGGAACGAATAGAGTATTACAAAGAGATTATTGAGTCATATATATCAGAAGGCAATAATGTACTTATGCTTATGCCTGATTATGAGATGTGGGGTAGTATCTTCTATGATCTCTTAAAAGAGAGATTTAAGGACAGGGTATACTGGTACTGCTCCTCTATCAAGACGAAGGCAAGGATGGAGACATTTTTTAAGGCAAGAAGTGGCAGGGGCAATATTATCTTAGGAAATAAAAGTTGTCTATTCTTACCCATCTCTCATCTGTCACTTATAATAGTTGAAAGGTGCGAGGAGGATAGTTACATAAATGAGAGTGGATTTAGGTTCAATGCCTGTGAAGTGGCGGTTAAGAGGGCAGAGGTAGAGGGTATCAATATAGTCATGGGGAGCCTGTCCCCCAGAGTAGAAACACTCAAACAAACAAGAGATGATGGATGGAATATCATAAGAAGAGGGCATTATTTCACCCATAATATTAAGGAGATTAGGATAGAAAAGAGGGTATTTGGATCAGGCATCCTCCCTCATGGACTAATAGAAATCATAAAGAAAGCAGAAGAAGAGAGCAGTGATGTTGTAATATATACACCAAGGAGGCATTACACCTCTAATATCCAGTGTATGAACTGCACCACCATATTTAAATGCCCTGACTGCATGAGTGTATTAGGCTACAAAAAGCAAGAAAACAAGACTATCTGCCCCTTATGCCACAGAGAAGATGATTATAATGAGATTTGTCCTGTCTGTGGAGGTGGGGTTATCAGGTTTTTAAACATAGGGGCAGAGTATATTGAGGAGGCCATAGCAAACCTCCAGGCAAATATTGAGATACTGAGGATTACAGGGGATAATATAAAAAAATCCAAAAAAATTCTAAGGGGCCATAGAATAAAAGGCAGTCGAATAATTATAGGGACCCAGTTATTGACAAAATTGTATGGACTAAAATGCAATAGCCTCATAATCATAGGTATTGAGGAACTTTTAAATATGGGGGGATATAGGGCAGGGGAGAGGATTTTTCAGACCATAATAAACCTCACGGATGTACTGTGCCCTGATAAGGTCTATTTTTTTACTGATATGAAAAGGGGGCTAAATATATCAGGATTTTTGGATTTTGATGGATTTTATAATAGCGAACTTGATAAGAGGAAAAATGCAGAGTTCCCACCTTTTAAAAGACTCTTTCTTTTGGAGGTGGAAAAGAAGATAAAAGATGCAGGGGAGAAGGCTATTTCAAAAATAAAAAAAAGGATTGAAGACGCAGGGTATTCAAATCTAATGATAGGGCCTTTCTATGAAAAAAAAGGGTTCCACAGATGGAGGATAATCTTAAAAGGAGAAGAGGAGGGTCTTTCAAAGCTTCTTTTTTCTATATATGGCTCTGAAGGTGTTTGGATAGAGACAGACCCAATAAATATATAACCCATAAAAAAAGGGGACATAAAATGCCCCCTTTTTCTCTGCCAAATGTGGTTTGACTACTTCTTTGCTGGCTCTGCTGGTTTCTCTTCTGCTGGTTTTGCTTTCTTTTCTTTTTCCTTTTTGACTTCTTTGGTCTTCTTAGTCTTCTTGGTTTTTTCTTTCTTCTCTGGTGCTGCCTTCTCAGGGGCTGGTGCTGCCTTCTCAGGGGCTGGTGCTGCTGGTTTTGCCTTCTCCTGTGCGAAAGCAGGTGTCATGAAGACAATGCCAATGAGGATTGCTACTACGATTGTTAAAACCTTTTTCATCTTACTACCTCCTATTTAGATTTTAATTGCATTATGACTTTCTACATGCATTTACCATGCCAGAAAAACAACATATTGAAACCAAAGGAGATCCTAATTTTCATTGACAGTTAAGGCAGGATAATATTCGTTATTTCACGAAACATGGTCTATTTGTTCGTGAATTCAAAAATCTCGCCCCTCTCCTTCATCTTTTTTATCTTGAACCAGAGTTTGTCATAGGACATGTTAAGTAGCTTTGCAGCCATGGAGATCTTACCTTCTGCCTTGTTTAAGGCCTTTTTTATGAGCTCCTTCTCTATGGTGTCAAAGTCTATGCCCCCATCAGGGATATCTATCTCATTGGGCATACCCTTTATACTCCCTTGATGCACCTCATCAGGTATGTGGTCAACATCTATGACATTACCTTCGCAGAGTATGTATGCCCTCTCTATAATAGACTCCAGTTGTCTCACATTACCAGGCCATGAATAATTCATAAGCAACTTTAGGGCATCGTTGGACAGGGTCTTGTTTACACCGTGTGTATTATTTAGTCTTTTTATAAAGTGTTCTACCAGAAGGGGTATATCTGTAACCCTCTCCCTTAGAGGGGGGATAGTGAAGGCAATGACATTTAACCTGTAGTAGAGGTCTTCCCTGAAATTGCCCTTTTTTATCTCTTCATCGAGCTTTTTGTTTGTAGCAGTTATGATCCTCACATCGAGTTTTATGGTCTCCTTGCCCCCGAGCCTCCTTATCTCCTTTTCCTGTATTGCCCGAAGGAGTTTTGCCTGTGTCCCTGGTTTTAAGTCTCCTATCTCGTCGAGAAAAAGGGTGCTACCATTTGCCTGTTCAAAAAGACCAGTATATCTTGCAAGGGCACCTGTAAATGCCCCTTTTTCATATCCAAAGAGTTCGCTCTCAAGGAGTGTCTCTGGTATGGCAGCACAGTTTATGGCAAAAAATGGCTTGTTTCTCCTGGGGCTGTTATAATGTATGCTCTTGGCAAATAGCTCTTTACCTGTCCCACTCTCTCCATAGATTATAACTGTTGAGTTTGTGGGCGCAACCCTCCTTACTATCCTGAATAGCTCCTCCATCCTCTTATGGACACCTATTATATTATCGAGATGGAACCTATCAATAAGTTGGTCTTTGAGCATTAAATTATCCTTTATGAGTTCCACCTGTTTTATGGCATTGTTTATAACTATCAAAAGTTGGTCTTTTTCAAAGGGCTTTTCAAGATAGTAGAATGCCCCGAGTTTTGTGGCCTCCACAGCCGATGGTATTGAGCCAAAGGC
>JAOAHW010000039.1 GCA_026415015.1 Syntrophorhabdaceae bacterium | reverse complement strand
AGATGTGTATAAGAGACAGCTCAACACCCTTATTGTTGATGGTATAGATTTCAGTGGACTCCATAGGGCCATTGCTGAGGCATATATACATAGGGGAGAGACATCAAAGGCTGTAGAGGAGTTTAGACGTGCCTTCCCTATAGAAAAGGTATATATACCTTTCAAATGCTATAACTGCAATTCCAGCAAGGAAGAGTGGCAGGATCTATGTACAACTTGCTTTAGCTGGAATACTATTAATGTAAAGACAGAAGATTTCCTAAAGAACATATCTGGCGATTCATCTGAGTTGAGGGTTATATATGAAATGAATGAATGGGATAAAGAAGATACATTAGAAGGTGAATAGGGTTTTTAACAATAAATCAATATCCTTTGCAAAGCCCTGTAAGGCCTTAAAATTCATTAGATGAATCTCTATTACTCAAATATTTCTGAATATAATCAAAAGCGGTTATCAGGTTTATCTCCAACTACCTCTTTGTCTGCCAGTATCATAGGATATAATCCATGGCAGCCTTATTAGGTAATCTTGTGAGAAACATCTTTGATATTGTCTATTATCAATCGTGTGCTGCCTGTGGTGCTAAAGGTGAGGTAATATGCAAGGCCTGTGTGGATTCCTTTCGTATAATAGATCATAACTCTGTATGCCCGATCTGCGGTAAGGATGTTGAAAGGCGTATAGTATGCGGTGAATGCATAACGAACAAAAGGGGTTTTTCTGAAGGTTATTATGGATTTATCTATGAGTATAGATTGAGAGATGCAATCCACACATTTAAATTTAATGGCAGGCCAGAGGTAGGAAGGTACCTTGTTTCCCTTTTAAAGGATATAATTGAACCCCTGAGGGAGAAGATCGACTGCATAGTCCCCATCCCTATAACAGATAAAAGATTAAGACATAGGGGCTTCAACCAATCCTTTATAATCTCGGAGGAGATAGGGCATCTAACAGGTAAACCGGTCTTTCATTCAGTTCTTTTTAAGGTAAAGGAGACAAAAGACCAGTACTCCCTCTCAAAAGAGGAGAGAAAAGAGAATATAAAAGGTGCATTCGGTATCAAAAGGGGTTCTGATATAAAAGGCAAGAGGGTACTCATTGTAGATGACCTATTTACAACAGGTTACACTGCCTATGAGGCCGCTAAGGCTATATCAAGGGCAAGGCCAGAATCGATAATATTTTTTGCCCTTGCGAGAGCGCTGTAATGAAGAAATTTATATATATCTTCTCAACAGTCTTTTTCTTTATCTTCCTTGTTTTATTGTCTTTCCGCCTCTTATCGCCTTATGCCTTGAAATACATACTTGAAAAGGCAATAAATGGAAATGCACAGATAGAGGGAATGATTATAGGATTTCAGGACAAGGTATTAAAGATTGATATAAAAGGGGTTAAACTAAAGGGTGATGTAGATGGAGAAATAAAGACAATACAGGTATCAGCAGGATTAAAAAAAGGGCTTTATCTGAACAGTCTCATTATATCTGATTTTGAAATATCTATAAAAAAAAGAGGCGAGGCCAAGACCCGTTTCTTTACAGTACCTGCCGAGATGGTACTTATAAAAGACGGTATTGTTGTATATGAATCAAAGAGATTTATTTTAAAAGATGTAGAGATAAAGAATCTCATCTACAGAAAGCCCTTTACATTCAAAATAGATGTCCAGGGTGATTATTATTTTCAGTCCATTAAAGCAACCGGTGAAGGGATATACAGTAAAAGAAATTTTGAGATAAAGGGGGATGCAGACTTATCTGGGGTAAAGGGGGATGTTTGGTCAAGGTATATAACAGGGGATATAAATTATAGATGCAGGTTTATATATGAAAAGGGAAGGCTTACAGTAAAAGGGCCTGTGTTAGTCAATAATTTCTCATTAAAGGCAGGTTTTTTATCAAAACCTATTATGATGAATAGGACAAGTGGAAACCTGTTTCTAAATTATTCTAATAATAAAGCTGATATAAAGATTTCAGGGATAAACTTCAAAGACACAAACTTCAATATTGATATGAGGTTAGGAGATAAAGAGTTAGAGAGCATTGTTATAAGCTCTGGCTTCATAGAAATGGACAGTATCAAGGATTATCTTTCTCTTGAGAATTTCTCCAAAGAGGCAGACGATGCCCTGAAATACATAGATAAAGGAAGGGTAAGGCTAAACAGAGTGATATACAATACAACAAACCCATTTTCATGCGACATCAGTTTAAAGGATGTGGTTATCCTCTATGATGATATGATGTTCGATAATGTAGAGGGTCACCTGATAATTGATGAGACAAGGGTTAGATTTGATGATTTTTATGGAAGGTATAAAACAAGCAACATCAGTAATATCTCTGGAGATCTGATTTTTGCAGGCAAGAGGGACTTTAGGTTAAAAGGAAACTTTTATATTAACCTCGTTGACATACCATCGAAGCTTGACCTGGGTAATATAAAATTTAAAAGGGGTTTTTCAAAAGGGAGTTTTGAACTGGAGAAACAAAGTAGTGACAAAGACTATAGATTAAGCGGTAGAGGGATATTGATAAGTAGTGAGGTCTTGTATAATAATTTTGCTGTCCAAGCAAAGGGGTTATATAAATTCACCAAGGATGAGATAGAGTTTGATCCCCTTGAGATTCAAAAATACGATACCAGAATAAAGCTAAATGGAAAGTGGAGGAAGGATTTTCTCGGCATAAGGCTTCTGGGCAACCTTAATATCTCCCATATTAAACCTTTTATAAATATACCTTTTGATCTCAACGGAACAGCAGATATCAATATAGAGATTAAAAAAAGACAAGAGGATTTACAGGTTTCAGGTTTTATCAATATGGATGACCTCTATTATAAAATTGAAAACTATATAATAAAAAACAGGGGTGTAAAAAATACCATAAGCATCTCGGCCTCTAAAAGTAATGGAGATATTGAGGTGGGACACCTTGATTATAATCTTGAAGGTATAAACCTAAAATTAACTGGCAGACTTAAAAAAAATATCGCTCAGGATGTCCATTTAATCCTAAAGGTCCCAGAGGTCGACAAGGCAGGTTATTTGTTTTTTTTTAGTGAAGATGCAGCCAAGGGTTTAATAGACCTGGATATTACTATTAAGGAGTTTGCCTTTCCTGTAAAAAAGATGCCTCTCATATATGGGACACTGAAGATCGATAATGGCTACCTTAAGGTACCAGTGTTGCCGAGCCCTTTGAGTGAGGTAAGACTTGAATCTCTTTTTAATGGAGACAGCTTTCATCTAAAGAGCAATAGGATAAGATGTGGTAGAACCCTTTTGAATATCTTAGAGATTGAGTCTAAGGGTACCGACAACCCTGAGTTTACCTTGACCGCTGATATTGAGAACTTTGATTACAGTGATTTTGAGACACCTGGGGATATAGAGATCTATCCTTTAAGACCAGATACTGTACTGGCAAGGGCTAATGGTGAGATATCCATCAGGGTCAAGAAGGCCACAATAGGCAAAAAGATGGGAGACAATGTCCTGTTCAAGGCTGTCTATGGAGACAGAAAGATCAATATCTCTGAGATAAGGGCAAATGCCCTTGATGGGGATATAGAAGGCCATGGGGCATTGGACCTATCTGGTACTGTGCCAATTATCAATATCACAGGGAAGATGAAAGGGATATCAAGTGGTGAATTCTTAAAGTTGTTTGGCGCCAAGACACATATAATTGAATCAAAAGAGTTTATCTTTGTTGATATAGATTTTAAAGGTAATACCATAAAAGACTTTGCCAAGACATTATCAGGCAAGGCAACCATATACAGCGAGAATGGGGTTATCAAGAAGATGAATCTACTCTCCAAGATATTTGGTCTACTGAATGTATATGAATTATTAAGGGGCAGGGTAGATTTAGCAGCAGAGGGCTTCCAATATAAAAAGACAGGCGCTAATTTTGTGATAAATAACGGTATATTCAGGACAGATGACTACATTATTGATAGCCCTGCCATGGTTATAACAGCCCAGGGAAGCCTTAATCTCGTTGATGAAACTATGGATGCAAAGATAACAGTTTCCCCCCTTGTTACCATTGATAGGATTGTGAGTAACATACCTGTGCTGAGAAATATCCTACAGGATAAAAAAAGGGGTTTTATATATGCTGTCTATGATGTAAAAGGGCCAATAGATGACCCTGAGATTAAAACAAGTTATATCCAGACCATAGGTAGTCTTCCTTTGAATATCTTGAGGGGTTTAATCCAGTTTCCCATGAATCTATTTAAGGATGAAAAAGGTCAATAGATAGAGGACATGAATATGAAGATAGGTGTTATAGGGGCAGGGAAGGTCGGCATTTCAACAAGCTATGTTATGTTAAAAAGTGGCCTTGATGTAGTTGTATTATCTGATAGGGATAGTCATGCCTTAGATAATGCCAGACAATACCTCGGATGGGCAAAAGGTATTATTTTGACAGAAGATAATACAGAGGTGGTGGAAAAATCAGATTTAATAATAATTGCAACCCAGGATAGGGTAATAAAAAGTATTGTCAGGGAGCTGAACTTAAGGATAGATAACCTTGATGGAAAGTATATAATCCATACAAGTGGTGCGCACTCATCCCTAATCCTGAAACCCCTTGATTCAAAAGGGGCAAGGTTAGGGGTTATACATCCCTTGCAGACATTCCCGGATATAGACAGTGCCATAGCAGTGCTACCTGAGACATATATTTTCATCCAGGGAGATGAAAGATGCCTTGATGTACTGAGATTTATAGCAGAGAAGATAGGTAAAAGGGCAGTGGAGATAAAGGCTGAACATATGGTGCTATACCATCTATCAGCAGTCCTTGTATGTAATCTCTTTTGTGCCCTTATGTATGCCGGTGAAGGTTTAATGAGGGAGATAGGCATAAGCATCGAACCTTATCTTCCCATTATAAGGGCTACATTAAAGAATATAGAACAGAAAGGTCCCCTTAGATCATTGACAGGGCCTATTGTTAGAGGGGACATAGATACTGTCATATCTCACCTTAAGGCTATAGAAGATAAAGACATGTTGAAGGATGTATATAAGGCCCTTTCACAGGTAGCCTTGGAGATGACAAGGTCAAGAGGTGACGTGGAAGAAGAAACCCTTGAAAAGATAAAGGATATTTTAAAGAGGTGGTGACCATGATAGATAGAGCAATAGAAAGGCTTAAGAAGACACAATCCCTACTTGTAATAACCGGGGCAGGTATATCAGCAGAGAGCGGCATTCCTACCTTCAGGGGTCAAGACGGACTATGGCAGAACTACAGGGCAGAGGAGCTTGCAACGCCTTGGGCGTTTGAGAGAGACCCTGAGACTGTCTGGAGGTGGTATGACTGGCGTAGAGGCATAATAGGTAAGGCTGAGCCCAATAAAGGTCACATTGCTATAAAGAGATTTGAAGAGATATTCGAGAATTTTTTTCTTATAACCCAGAATGTAGACGGGCTACATGCTAAAACAGGGATAAAGAATATGGTGGAGATACATGGAAATCTCTGGAGGGTGAGATGCACAAGGGATAGAAAGATATCCATGCTTACAGAACATCCCTTAAGAAAAATACCTCCTCTGTGTGAATGTGGAGGTATATTAAGGCCTGATGTTG
>JAOAHW010000021.1 GCA_026415015.1 Syntrophorhabdaceae bacterium | reverse complement strand
AGATGTGTATAAGAGACAGGCGCAAGGTTTCTCCGTGAGGTATGATAGCCCAGAAGACTCAAGTCTTTTGAATATCCCTTTTTATGAGCCCCCTGTAGTAGTCTTTAAAACTTATTCCGTAGAATAATGCTGTAAGAATTACAGAGAGCAAAAGGACGATGTAGGGTCTATTGGCAAGTGTGTGTCTTAAAGCATATATTGCCATTAAAAGTACTATCCCAAAAATAAGGGATTTTGTAATATCTCTGATGGCATGTCTTGACAGCCTATAATCTATCTTTTTACAGAGATAAAAAAAGAGGATGGAGAAATTGAAAAAAGAGGATATGGATGTAGCAAGGGATATACCGAGGTTTTTAAGGGGGTTCATAAGGACAATGGCGAGGCCTGCATTTATCAGTATGGATATTATACCCACCATGGCCGGTGTCTTCATGTCGTGCATGGCATTAAAAATCCTCACAAAACATATGGAGAGGGCATAGAAGAGAAGGCCTATACTGTATCCAAATAGGGCCCTGTTTGTGAGGAGTGTGTCATAAGAGGTGAATGCACCCCTTTCATATAAGATCTTTATTGCCAGGTCTCCTGTGGCACAAAGTAGTATGGTAGAGGGTATTAATGTTATGCACAGTAATACAAGGGAACTACTTATATGGCTGCTGATGCCTCTTATATCCCTGTCATGGTAGAGCCTTGCCAGTTTTGAGAACATGACAGTATATATGGGTACGGCAAAGAGGCTGAAGGGCAGGATAAATATCCTGAAGGCATATGAGAGGGATGCCACCTCACCATGGGGTAGATACGATGCTATGACCCTTCCTATAAAGCTGTTTATAGGAACTATGGAAGTAGCTATCATAGCCCCTGTAAATAGTCTTTTTGCCTCTATTACTGAGGGGTGACTCAGAGACACTGTTCTTGTGTAGTGGATATTTAGTCTTTTGAGATACGGAAACTGGATGAGTATCTGCATTACAGAGCCTGCTGTTACGCCTATGGCAAGGCTGTATATGCCATATTGCTTACTCAAAGCTATGGCAGAGGCAATAAATACTATATTCCATAATATGCCTGAAAACTCCGGGGATGCAAAGTGCTCCCTGGCGTTTAAGAATGCCTTCATAACAGACAGGATAGTATGGAGGAGTATAACAGGTATCATTATAAGAAACAGATATCTGGTGACTGTCTTTGTGGCAGGGTTAAAGCCAGGGGCTATTATATCAACGATAAAACCACTTGTTATGAAGAATACCAGAGAGACAAATACAGTTACAAAGATGGCAAGGTTAATGAATATGGAATATACACGGGAATACTCCCTGTCATCATTTAAGTATCTGGCGCATACAGGGACCAAAAAAGCACTTGTAGCCCCTGAAAAGAACAGGGTCTGTATAAGCTCAGGAAAGTTAAAGGCCACAACAAAGGCATCCACCAGCATGGTTGCCCCAAAAAGATATGCCTGTATGGCCTCCCTTATATAGCCCAGGGGTCTACTGATGATGGTAATAAGTGTTATGACAGAACCCTTTCTTATAATCTCCCTTGCAGGGTTTGTGGTGGGCCTTTTGTTATATACTGTCTCTTCCAATATCTTTTCTCTTGACTATCTTGCGGAGTTTATTGAGGCTTTTCTGCTCTATCTGTCTTATTCTCTCCCTTGTAACACCGAATTGCTTGCCTATGGCCTCAAGGGTCTGGGGCTCTCCTCCGTCAAGGCCAAACCTAAGTGTAATGACCTTTTTTTCATCATTTGTTAGAGTCTCCAGCCAGGATGCAATCTCCTCGGTCCTCTTTGATTGTTCAAGGATAGATAAAGGTTCTTGTGTAGAATAGTCCTGGAGCGTATCCTCTATGGTTATCTTGCCGTCTTCATCTATTATGGTCTCAAGGGAGCAGGCCTTTACCACCAGGGAATAGAGGTTTTTTATGAATTCTATAGAGAGTCCTGTCCTGGATGAGAGTTCCTCTAGTGTAGGCTCCCTCCCATGGACCTCTGTAAACTCATTTATGTGCCTTGATATCTTATAGACCTTTGATGTGATATGGACAGGCAGTCTTATGGTCCTGGAGTGGTTTGCTATAGCCCTTTCTATAGACTGTTTTATCCACCATGTGGCATAGGTAGAAAACCTGCAGTCCTTTGTCAGGTCAAATTTTTCTACTGCCCTTATAAGACCTAAATTCCCCTCCTCAATGAGGTCAAGGCTTGATAGACCCTGATTTACATATTTCTTTGCAATCTTTACTACAAGCCTTAAGTTTGCCTCTATCATCTTTTTTCTTGCCTCCATATCTCCTTTAGCAACCCTCTCTGCCAGTGCCTTCTCGTCCTTCTGGCTTAAGACAGGGAGCCTCATGAGGTCTTTCATGTAGAGTCTCTCTACCCTGAACTCCTCGTCTACCATATCAATATTTTTATCTCTTTCCTGATTTTTTACTCTTTCCAACCCTGTGACCCTATGAGTTTGACAAACCTGCAGCCGCCAAGATTCTCCACCTCAGAACTGGATTCCCCTGTCTTTGTATAGACCATAAGGTCCTGTGAATACTCCCCTCCAATGGGTATCACAAGCCTACCTCCTATCTTTAGCTGTTCAAATAGTGGCTGTGGTATATGGGGTGCAGCAGCAGTGACAATAATGGCATCAAAGGGGCTATGCTCCTTCCAGCCTATTGTTCCATCGCTTACAGTTATTACTATGTTTCTGTATTGTAGTTTATCTAAAATCTTTCTTGCATTTTTTGCAATAGCAGGGAGCCTCTCTATAGAATAAACCTGCTCTGCAAGTTCAGCAAGTATGGCAGTCTGATATCCTGAGCCTGCACCGATCTCCAGTACCTTTTCATGGCCCTGGAGCCTTAATGCCTCTGTCATGAGGGCAACTATATATGGCTGGGATATGGTCTGTTTTTCCCCTATGGGAAGGGGATGGTCTTCATATGCCTGTGACCATAAGGCACTATCTATAAAGAGGTGTCTTGGCACCTTTCTCATGGCATTAAGTACCCTCGGGTCTGAAATACCCCTTCTTATGAGCTGGGTATCCACCATCTGTTGTCTTTTTCCAAAATATTCGTCTATAGCCATGAAGAAAGCTCACCAGCCCTTTTTGCTGCCTTTTCTATGGCAGTTATGATACTGCCTTTAAATGCCTTTTTTTCAAGGTGTGTAAGACCTGTGATGGTTGTACCCCCTGGAGAGGTCACCATCTCCCTTAAGATACTCGGGTGTACATCCTCTTCCTCAAGCATCTTCAAAGTCCCTTTTATCACCTGTATAGACATGGCCTTTGATTTCTCTCTTGGTATGCCCATCTTAACCCCTGCATCTATCATGGCCTCAAGGAAAAAGAGAAAGAATGCAGGGCCGCTTCCGGCAAGGGCGGTAATTGCATCCATAAGCTCCTCACCTACCTCTATCACACTGCCGAGGCATGAGAATATCTCTTTGGTATCCTTTAATTCTTCGTCTTCTATGCCCTTGCCTGCTGCAATACCTGTTGCTGCCTCACCCACCTTTGCACATATATTGGGCATTGCTCTTATAATCTTTATTGGTCTATGAAACACAGAGAGTATATTCGATATCTTGATCCCTGCCATGATGGATATTATTACATTTTTTTCATCAATATATGGCGCAATCTCAATAAGGGTTTGCCTTGCATCCTGAGGCTTCACTGCCACTATTAAGTATCTTGATTCTTTTGCAAGTCCTTCAGGAGAGTCAGCACTAAAGACCCTGTATAAACCCTCTATATATGCCACCCTCTCTTTTTTTAGCTCATAAAAGGCTATATCCTCTGTCTTATAACCAGCCTTAATAAGGGCCTTTAATATAGCCTCGCCCATATTACCAAGACCTATTATCCCTATTTTTTCCATATGACCTCCATGTTTTTTTATATCAGATGACCTCACTAATTTAAAGCTAATTTTTATTAGACCACTGGAAATCCTGTAAAGTCTTATTTTTGAAAGACCACAATGGAAAAATAGAGAAATAAATGGTATTATCCATTAGGGAAATAGAGATAATATGGCGCTACAGAAAGATGAGGCAATAGTACTTATAAAAAAGGCCTATGGTGAATCTGATAGGATTGTAAGGCTCTTTACCCTATCAGGAGGGAAGATTACAGCCATAGCAAAGGGTGGTGGAAAGAGCCAGAGGAGATTTATGAATACCCTTGAGCCCTTCAACCACATTAGGGTAGAGTATTTTAAAAAACAGACCAAGACCATGGCAAGGATAGAAAACGCTGATATAATAGAATCTAACAGCGGGATAGATGCAAGCATCAAGAGGATATGTACTGCCAGTTTTTTTGTTGAATTTACTGATAAACTCACAAAGGAAGGTGAGAAAAATATAGAACTTTTTAAGGGCCTCAATAGTATTCTAAATGATGTAAAAAAGATAGAGTTTACCTCATCAGATATAGTATTCCATCTATTGAGGATACTGGGCTGTCTTGGCTTTATGCCCAATTTTAATACCTGTGTCCATTGCGGGAAAGATGTGCCTGATGATGAAAAGGTCTTTTTTTCAAGGGAGAGGGGGGGTATATTATGTCCTTTATGCTCTGGTGCGCAACCCTTTAAATCTTATCCCAGTGGCATTATAAAGGGTCTGTCTTCGTTTGTCCGTGGAGACAGATGTAGTGGTGATTTTGATTTTTTAACCCATGTCCAGGATATTATGGAGGGTTTTATATCCTTTCACCTTGATGTGGAGATAAAGTCATATAGATTATTGAAGACTCTTATATGATGTAATAAAAGGAAGATTACAAGGTATTCTATGAAGGTTGCAATATCAGGAAAGGGTGGTGTGGGAAAGACAACCCTGGCAGGGATTATGGCGAGGATCCTTGATGACAGGGGATTTAAGGTCCTTGCCATTGATGCAGACCCTGATTCAAACCTCGGTGATGCCATAGGTTTTTCTCCTGATGAATTGACAAAGGCAAAACCCCTTGCAGAGATGGATGAGTTTATAGAGGAGAGGACAGGGTCGAAAAAGGGTGAATATGGAGCCTTTTTCAGGCTAAACCCCAGGGTGGATGATATACCTGATAGGTTTTCTGCTGTAAAAAACAGGATAAGGCTTGTTGTCCTGGGTAACATTGCCAAAGGAGGAGGGGGGTGTTTCTGTGCTGAGAATGTCTTACTCAAGAATCTTATCTCTTATATCCTTACAGAGAGGGATGAATATGTTATAGTAGATATGGAGGCAGGACTCGAACACTTAGGCAGGGGCACCACAGAATACATTGACTCCCTTATAGTGGTTGTAGAACCAGGCAGAAGGAGTATCCAGACTGCCCATCAGGTAAAGAGGCTTGCATCTGACCTGGGTATAAAAAATGTATCCATAGTGGGTAACAAGATTGCATCCCCTGAGGATATAAAACTTATAAAGGATAACCTGGGAGGTTTTCCCTATATAGGCTCCATGAGTTTTAATGAAAAGATACTGGAGGCAGACAGGCTCGGGCTATCCCCCTATGATATGGACAGCATTTTAAAGGCTGAGGTAGAAAAGATAATTGACAATCTGAAAAAACAAATATCATGAGAAAGACCCTGATTTTTTTAAACCTCATCTTCTCAACCATTTTTCTCTCCCTCTTTGGCCTTTTGGTATCTTTATTTGATAGAAAAGGTGAAAGGGTTCACAGGATAGCAAGATTTTGGGCGAGGATACATCTTTTTGTCTCAGGCATAGATGTATCTTTAGATGGACAAAGTAATATCCCTAATCCACCGTGTATATTTATGTGCAATCACCAGAGCGCCCTGGACATATACTCACTCCTTGCATGCCTGCCTTTATCCTTTCGGTGGGTTGCAAAAAGGCAGCTCTTTAATATCCCCCTTTTTGGGTGGGCCATGAAAAAGGCAGGCTACATCAGCCTTGACAGGGAAAACCCAAGAGAGGCATTAAAGGCTATAGAAGAGGCAGCCTTGAGGATCAAAGAGGGGACAAATATAATAGTATTTCCAGAGGGGACAAGGAGCATAGATGGAGTACTTTTACCCTTTAAAAAAGGTGTATTCTCCCTTGCCATTGAGGCAGGTGTACCTGTTGTCCCAGTAGGTATATATGGGTCATGTATGTTGCAGCCAAAAGGTAGTTTAATTCCTAGGAAAAAAGGGGTAATATACATAAACATAGGCAAACCGGTATTTATATTAGAGAAGAGGGCATCAGAGAAAAACAGGGTAATGGCTGAGGTAAGGGCAGCCATTGAGACATTGATGAAAAGGCATTGAATATAAAAAAGAGGGCCATATGTCAAAGGAACTGAAAAAAGAGATGATAGGCATAGGGCTTATAGGGCTTTTTTTCTTTCTCCTTGTAAGCCTCATAACCTATAATCCCCATGACCCATCATTTTTTACATACTCTTCTGATCCTGTAAAGAATCTGTGTGGAAAGGTAGGTTCATATATAACCGGTGCCCTTATCCAGGTATTCGGTATGGTGAGCTACCTACTGCCTGCCTATACCCTTTTATTTGCCTTTTTCTGTATAAGGAAAAAGGATCCACAGCATATGATTGTCCTGTCATCAGGCCTTGTCCTTTTGTTTGTCTCTGTCCTTATCCTTTTTCAGCTTATATTGGGTAAGGTAAGGATAAAAGGGGTAGACCTGCCTTTTTCAGGTCTTTTAGGTGTATTACTTGAGAAGACCCTCACCGGACTATTTGGATATTTTGGCAGTTACCTCATCTCCATTATAATATTCCTAATCGCTGTATTCCTTATTGTCCAGGCGCCTATCCTCTCCATTATAGAGGAATCTATCAAGAGGAGAAGGTCTGTAGAGAAAAGGAGGCAGATCAAAGTGGTGGAGGAGAAAAAAGAAGTACCGAAAAAAGAGCCTGTCCAGGAGGCCTTTGATTTTTTCCATGAAATAGGGCCATACAGACTACCACCTGTATCTCTACTTGATGAGGTTGAAAAAAGGGAGATAAAGGTAGACAGAGAAAGCATACAGGCCAATGCCTCTATTCTGGAGAAGAAGCTAAAGGATTACGGAATAGAGGGTCGGGTCTCAGAGGTAAAGCCAGGGCCTGTAATAACCATGTATGAATTCGAGCCAGCACCTGGGATAAAGGTGAGCAGGATTTCAAATCTTGCCGATGACCTTGCCATGGCCTTAAGTGCCATATCCATAAGGATCATTGCCCCCATACCTGGAAAATCTGTGGTAGGCATAGAGGTCCCCAATAAGATAAGACAGACCGTATATCTCAGGGAAGTGATAGAATCAGAGGCATTTACATCATCCCAGTCATTTCTCACTATGGCCATAGGCAAGACCATAGCAGGGGAACCCTTTGTGGCTGACCTCACCAAGATGCCCCACCTCCTTGTTGCAGGCTCTACAGGTTCAGGCAAAAGCGTCTCATTAAACAGCATGATATGTAGTATGCTCTTTAAGGCAACCCCTTTAAATGTAAGGTTTTTGATGATTGACCTCAAGATGCTTGAGCTATCATTCTACGATGGTATACCCCATCTTCTTCTACCTGTGGTAACCAATCCAAAAAATGCCAGGACATCGCTTCGGTGGCTTATAGATGAGATGGAGAGGCGTTACACCATGATGGCAGAGATAGGTGTAAGGAGTATAGATAAATACAACAGCAAGATGGCCAAACAGAAGGAGGCAACCCTTCCATATATCGTGGTAGTCATAGATGAGCTGGCAGACCTCTTTATGGTATCTGCCAAAGAGGTAGAGGAGTATATAGCAAGGCTTGCCCAGATGGCAAGGGCATCAGGTATACACCTGATACTAGCAACCCAGAGACCCTCTGTAGATGTCTTAACAGGCATAATAAAGGCCAATTTCCCTGCCCGTATATCATGTAAAGTAACCACAAAGGTAGATTCAAGGACCATCCTTGATACAAATGGTGCAGAGAGCCTCCTCGGTTATGGCGATATGCTCTTTATGAGTCCAGGGCTCGGGAGGATCCAGAGGCTCCATGGTCCTTTTGTATCAGAAGGGGAGATAAAGAGGATCGTGGAGTTTCTCAAGGGCCAGGCAAGCCCCGTATATCAGAATGAGATACTGGAAGAAAAAGAAGAACAGGACAGTGAAGATAATATAGACGATGAAAAGTATAAAGAGGCTGTAGAGTTTGTCATGGAAAAGGGTGAGGCATCAATAAGTATGATCCAGAGGAGATTCAGGATAGGTTACAACAGGGCAGCCCGTATCATAGAAAAGATGGAAAGCGATGGTATTGTTGGCCCTTCAGACGGTGTAAAACCAAGAGAGGTCTTGAAAAGACAGTAAGGGCCTAAATCACAGAAAAGATAATGGGGTATCTAAAACATGGATAAAAGAAAATCTCAATCAATATTCTTATGGGTAGCAATATTGTTTTTTTGGTTCTCAGGTATTGTATATTGTGTAGAGACCTCATCCTTTGATGATATAAAAAAGACATACTCCACAATTATGACCCTTGAGGCAGGTTTCAGCCAGAAGGTATTTATATCCAGCCTGAAAAAGGAGAGGGAATTTGAGGGTGATTTCTTCTACAAAAGGAATAAGGGTTTTCTCTGGCGATACAACAAACCAAAGATAAGATACTTTCTCTATGATGGAAGGTTTATCTGGCAGGGGGAGGAGGATAAACCTGTTGTCTACAAACGGAGGGTAAATAAGGATAAGACAGGTGGGACATTCCTTGACCTGATTGATGACATATCAAAGATGGATGAACTCTTCAGGCTCAAAGAGAAAAAGAGGGTAGGTGATATGGATATCATGGAGCTTATCCCTAAAAAAGAGGGTCAGGTGGTGTTGGCAAGGGTCTGGGTAGACAGACAGAATATGGTAAAGAGGATAGAGATAGAGGAGTTTACAGGGAATATAAATACCATAAGTTTTACATACGCCAGGATAAATGAACCAGTGGGGGATTCAAGATTTACTTACAGGCATGAAAAAGGCAAAGAGATAGTGGACACACCTAATTGAGAACCTTAAAAGAGGTCTTCCTCTGCGTATCTGAGCCTTGCTGCCTTTATAATCCTTGAGGATGCCATCTTGGATATGACTGTTATATCCTCAAGGGGTAGATATGAACTTATAGTAGTGTCAAAGAGTATCCTTACAGAAGGGGGAAACTCCTCATCTGCCTCCCACAGTATAAAGGTCATGGGTATCATGGTTAGAGGGTATATGGTAAAAGAGGCATCTCCGTAGTCCTCCCTTGTTCCCATGAGGGCCTCCCCTGCCTCCTTAAATGCATCCCTATTTGTGCCGAAGGCAGTCATCAAAGGCTTTATAACCCTTTTTTCAAATACATACTTGTAATGTCTGCAGCCAGGTATATCCTCATATGGTATAAGTTCATTAGTTAAGGGTCTACCAGATGCAGTGTTTATATAGTGGAGGATTATAATCTTTGATACAAGGGTGATGTTTGAGCCCTTCAAACCCCTGAATGAGAAATCAGGTAGCGTCATAAATATGGATTCATTAAAAAAGGGTATCTCTACCTCAATCGCCGTTGATGTTTTACTGTAGTTGAGCCTGGCATTGGTTAATCTCTCCTCATAATTGGAATTAAGAAGCATCCTGCATGCCTCATCATATACCTGTTTATAGACCTTTTGTTTTTTTAGTTCCATATTCATGTACCCTCTTTGAAATCCACCCTAATGAAGCAGGATAGATGTGGCCCAAAGCCATAACAGACCATAGACTACTGACTATAGTCTAACGACCCCTGATCATCCATTGGGTGTCCTCATATGTGGCTCGCAATTTTCATAATTCTAATGAACCCAATTACATTCATGGGGATGTAGTTCAGAGACTTATTTAAGTATCTTAATTATCTCAGCCACCTTTTTTTTGTAGTCACCACTGTGAAAGAATTCTGTGCCCATTACAACTATATCTGCTCCAGCATCTACTACCCTTTTTACATTTGTTGCCTTTATACCGCCATCTACCTCAAGGTCTATTGTCCTGCCTGTGGCATCTATCATCTGTCTTGCATCCCTTATCTTCTTGTCCATGGATGATATGTATGACTGGCCGCCAAAACCAGGGTTTACTGTCATAATAAGTAGAAGGTCTATGTTGTCTATTATATGTTCAAGGGAGCATAGAGGTGTTGATGGGTTTAGGGTTACCCCTGCCTTTACACCTGCTTGCTTTATTACATCCACAGTCCTGAAGATATGGGTATCTGCCTCTATATGAATGGTTATTATATCAGCCCCTGCATTGATAAAGTCATTAACAAAGCCTGCTGGGTTACTTATCATGAGATGGCAGTCAAGGGGCTTGGATGTAATCTTTTTTATGGCCTCAACAAACATAGGGCCTATAGTTATATTTGGGACAAAGTGCCCATCCATAACATCTATGTGGAAGAGGTCAGCGCCTGCCTCTTCTGCCGTCTTGATCTCTTTTTCCAATATGAGAAAATTGCATGATAATATTGATGGGGCTATCTTTACCCTATTCATTATATTCCTCCACTGAGCTTATTTTTATCTCTAAGCCTTCATCGGCATTGAATATCTCACCTGAGTTTATGGATGGGATTATCTTCTTTTTAATTGGTATCCCATCATCCCTTCCATGTATGATCTTGTATCTTATATTTTTTTTCGTCAGCTCTTCTCTTACCTCTGTAAAGTCCAAAGTACCTATATCAGGCATGAGCATATACCTTTTTGGTCTTGAGCTGGCAAAAAGGACAACACCTTTACCCTCGAGGAGCCCCTCACCACCTTTGGGTATCTGGGCAATCACCTTTCCTTCATCTTCATTGGGTACATATATTATCT
>JAOAHW010000018.1 GCA_026415015.1 Syntrophorhabdaceae bacterium | reverse complement strand
AGATGTGTATAAGAGACAGCATGAGGATACCCTGACCCATCAAGCCTTTCGTGATGCTGGAGAACCATCTCAGCTATAGGATAGGGAAGGTCTACTTTTTTGAGTATATCGTATCCTGTCTGGGGATGTGCCTTTATGAGATTCATCTCAATCTGAGAAAGTTTACCAGGTCTACTTAATATCTCTGCAGGGATTGATATTTTTCCTATGTCATGGACCTGGGCTGCTATATGGATATTATCTATTACCTCATGTCTTAATTTCAGTTCCTTGGATAATGCCCTTGCAAGGGTCGCTACCTTCTTTTGATGTCCTGATGTAAAAGGGTCTCTCGTCTCTACGGCAAAGGACAATGCCTGTATTGTCCCTGAGAGGATCTTGTGAAGCCTTTCTTCGGAGAATTTACGAGGGGTAATGTCTTCGTCTATACCTTCATAATAGAGAAAATTACCTTCTCTATCAAAGACAGACCTCATATTTATGCTTACCCAGATTTTACTTCTGTCTCTTTTATAAAACTGGGTCTCAAATCTTTTTATAAACCCTTCTTTTTCGATGGCCTCTAATATATGAATGCGGTCTTCAGGATTCACATAGAGCTGATGTGCTATATCAGTGATCATTGATTGCATCTCCTCAAAAGACTCATAACCGAGCATTTCCACAAATGCCCTGTTTGCCATAAGGAATCTGCCTTCCTTTGTTGTCTGATATATACCGTTTATGGCATTATCAATTATGTTGCGATACCTCTCTTCACTCTCCTTCAGGGCCTTCTGAGTCTGGCTCCGCTCCCTCCTTACCTCAGCCTCTCTGAGTTCCCTCTGAATGGCTGGTAAAAGACGGGCAAGGTTATTCTTCATTACATAGTCGTGGGCACCAGATATCATTGCCTCTACTGCTATATCCTCTCCTATAGTCCCTGAAACAATGATGAAAGGTATATCAAGACCTCTCTCTTTATAGATCTTGAGGGCTGTCATTCCATTGAAACCAGGTAGTTTATAATCTGATACGATTAAGTCCCATCTTTGGTTATCAAGGGCATCTATCATGGCTGCCCTTGTCTCTACCCTTTTATAGGTTAGACTATAACCACCACGTTCTATATAATGGGCAATGAGGACAGCATCGTCATCAGAATCCTCAATAATTAGCACCCGTAAAGGGACTGCCATTTTATACCTCCTTATGATTCTCCTTTTTCAACCACTGGCTTTCGACTTTCAATGCTCCATTCTCTAAAGGCATCAACATCACCATTATCTTCATCACCATTATCTTATAGGTGGAGGCTCATTCAAGACAAGCCAGTATAGACCGAGTTGTCTTATGGCCTCGGCAAACTGATTGAAGTCCACTGGTTTTCTTATATAGCTGTTAGCGCCATAGGTGTATCCATTTAAAAGGTCCTGTTCCTCTTTCGAGGATGTGAGGATAACAACAGGCAGGAGTCTTGTCCTCTCATTATTTCTTATTCGCCTGAGCACCTCTATACCATCTATCTTTGGAAGCTTTAAATCAAGTAGGACAAGTACAGGGATGCTTCTGTCATGCTTCATAAGGTAATCAAGGGCCTCTTTACCGTCCTTTGCCACTACAATCTCATTGGTAATATTATTTTTTTTCAAGGCATGAAGGGTCAATTCCACATCATCTGGATTGTCTTCCACGAGAAGGATAATTTTTTGTTTCATAATCCCCTCCCTGATAATTTAAATAAAAGCTCTAAAAATGACTCCATCCCACCTTCATCGAAGAGTAAAATAAAATATTGCCCCTTTTCCAGGTTCTGCCTCAGCCCATATCCTTCCGCCATGCTTACTTATTATTCTATGGACAATTGCAAGACCTATCCCTGTTCCTTCAAATTCATTTTCTGAGTGTAATCTTTGAAAAGGAGCAAACAATTTATCAGCATACTCCATCTCAAAACCAACGCCATTATCACGGATGAAAAATATCTGTTTTCCTTCATGGTCTATTACGCCAAATTCAATAGATGCCTGGGGATTAAGCCTTGTAAACTTAAAGGCATTATTTAAGAGGTTCTCCAGGGCTATCCTTATCAGTTGTGAATCCCCTATTACAAACATATCCTCTGTAATATTAAACTCCACATGACGCCCAGGATTTGCTCTTATTAGCTCATCTTTTATCGTATTTGCTATACTGCTTAAGTTTGT
>JAOAHW010000231.1 GCA_026415015.1 Syntrophorhabdaceae bacterium | reverse complement strand
AGATGTGTATAAGAGACAGCTCTAATAGTTTTGCCAGAAGGGAGAATACACTGGGGGTATAACCCTTTGACGTAGGTGGCTCACCTATTGCAAGTCCTATTTCCCTCTGGGCCATGCAAAATCGGGTAAGGGAATCCATCATAAGAAGGACATCTCTACCCTTATCTCTGAAATACTCTGCTATAGCCACTGTCAAGAATGCCCCCCTTACCCTTATTAATGGATGCTGGTCTGAAGTAGCCACGACCACAACAGAGCGTTCTATACCCTCTCCCAAGTCCTTTTCAATAAATTCCCTGACTTCCCTTCCTCTTTCACCTATTAACCCTATAACATTTATGTCTGCCTCAGTATGTCTTGCTATCATGCCAAGGAGCACGCTTTTACCGACCCCTGAGCCTGCAAATATGCCAATCCTCTGACCTTTGCCACAGGTCAAGAGACCGTTTATACACCTTACGCCAAGGTCGAGGGCTTCGGTAATCCTCTTTTTCTTCATAGGGTTAACCGTGTCTCTGTAGACAGGTGTTGTATCAAAACAATTAAGAGGCCCTTTTCCGTCTATGGGGTTTCCGAGGCCATCTATTACCCTGCCTAAAAGGTCTTCCCCTACTGTTATATTTACAGTTTGTCTTTTTGAGAGTATCCTTGAACCTATCCCTATACCCCTTATATCACCCAGGGGCATAAGCAGGGTCTTTCCCTCTCTGAATCCTACCACCTCTGCCTCAATAGGGTTTGAACCATCAACAGGAAAGATAAGCGCTGCATCTCCTACAGAGGATATAGGGCCTTTTCCTTCTATAACAAGCCCTACTACCTGGTTTACCTTACCATATATCTTGTATGGATAAAAATTTTTAAGTGCCTCTCGGGTCAGAGACAATAATTCATCTGTCTCCATATTAAGTCAGGAATCTCTTTCTTAATTCATCTATCTGGGTATAGATGTTGCCGTCTATATCACCAAAGTTCGTTTCAATAACAAAACCTGGGTCTTTAATTGTATCATCAGGGACAATCTTCATTGATTTTACAAGCTCCTCTGAAAGATACTTTATATCATCCTTTCTAATCCTTAACATTATATCGTATTTATCCTCACATATCTCTAATGCCTTCTTTGCCATCTCTATGATAATATCTCTTTTTTCCTCACATTCCTTTAATATTATAGCCTCTGCGAATATAAGTGCCAGCTCTACAGAGAGCGTCTCAGCCCTCTTTAGCATCTCCTCTTTACATAAAGAAAGGGCATCAATATAGGTATTTAGACGCTTTATTATAGGCTCAGCCCTTTTCATACCCATCTCAAAGCCTGCCTTTTCACCCTCCCTGTAGGCCTCCTCAAAAATCCTCCTTGTCTCTGTCTCTATATCTATTTTTTCATCCCCTTGATTATCTGATGGAGTATCCTCTACTTCAGGATATACACTTTCTCTGTCAAAAAGAGATATAAATTCATCTCCCTTATCTATTGTGTCATCTTCCATATTTTCAATGGACTTTAATTTAAGGGGTTCGATATTATGGTGATTTTTAGACAAACTGCTCATTCTCGCCTGTTATAATTATCTTACCTTCTGCCTCAAGCCTCTTGGCAGTCAGGGCAATCTTTGTCTGGGTCTGTTCTACCTCAGATAACCTCACAGGCCCCATGGCCTCAAGGTCCTCCTTTAACATGGCCGATGCCCTCTCTGACATATTGGCAAATATCTTTTCTTTTATGGCCTCTGATGCACCTTTTAAGGCAATGGCAAGTTCTTCTGATGTAATCTCCTTAAGGAGAGTCTGTATACTCTTGTTGTCAAGCTTTATAAGGTCCTCGAAGGTAAACATAAGTTGCCTTACTCTCTGGGCAAGGTCAGGGTCCTGTTCCTCTAATGCGGCAAGGAGTTCACCCTCCCGCTTTTTATCCATCTGGTTGAGTATGGTTGCCACAGCACTAACACCACCCATCTGTTTTTCCTCGCCCGTCCCCAGGTCCTGCAACTGCTCCCTTATAATATCCTCTATTTCAAGGAGTATACCCTTGTCTACCCTCCCTAAGTTAGCCATCCTTGTTATTACATCGCCCTGGATTCTTTCAGGGAGCATGCTTATTACATCGCAGGCCTTTTTTGGTGGCAGAAGAGAAATAATCAGGGAGATGGTCTGGGGGTGTTCGCCTTTTATAGTAGTGGCAATCAATCGAGAGTCGCATGTCTTGAGATAATCTCCAGGGGCACCTCCCCTTGATTCCATTGCCATAAGGTATGTCTCTGCATTCTCATCACCAAAGCTCTTTTTAATAAGGGTCTTAAATCTATTCTGACTGTCTACTACAACAGGACCACTCTTTTCAAGTTGACTTAAAAATTCGTTATGCACCTGTTTTACCACACTTTTGGGTATAAACTTAAGCTTAGCTACCTCTTTTCCTATTGCCTCTATTTCTTCCTTTTCAAACTCTTTCAGTATCTCCTGGGATAGATTCTCATCAATAGTTAAAAGGAGTATTGCTGCCTTTCTTAATCCTGAGATATTAGATGTATTGTCCATTAAATACCCTCTCTTACCCATTCTTTAAGTATCAATTTTACAAGTTCTTTATCCTGAAGGGCATTGGAAATTACAGGTTGCATGCCTGTAAGGCTCGGGGCCTTTTCTGACGGGGCACCTGGAGTCACTGCCTCTGACTTTGCCGTCTGTCCAACAGTATAGACATCCTTGACTTTATCAAGCTCTTTTATTGGTATTGATGCTGCCCTCTCCTTGAACATGCCTATCAATGGTTTTACTACAAACAGTATGATGACAAACACTATGGCCAGGTAAAAGCCATATTTGACTATGTCATATATCATCTCTTTTTTGCTGGTACTTTCAATAAGGCTCTTTTCATCGGTTAGGGCCTCAGTCTCAAAGGGGACATTTAAGACCTCGATCTTATCCCCTCTCTCCTCACTGTAACCAACTGCCCTGGCAATGAGGTTTCTTATATCCTGGATCTCTTTTTGTGAACGTGGTGTATATTTAAGTTCCTCTTTCTTACCAGTCTTTACCTTTTCATATTTTCCATCCACAACCACTGCAAGGGATAACTTTTTTATATCACCATAGGGCTCTACTATCTTCTTTATGCTTTTACTGAGTTCATATGTCCTCTGTTCATCTTCTTTCTCAGAACCACTTATCTTATCGCTTTCATTAGAAGGTACATTCTTTTGTGCCACATTGACATTTGATGCAACCCCTGGGACACCACCAGGCCTTGTAGCCTTATTTGTTGTCTTCTCTGTGCTCTTTCTTATCTGGGATACTACAGATTTTTCAGGATTGTACTCCTCCTGAACGACCTCTACCTTTTTTAGGTTAAGCTCAACACTTGCCCTTACTATAGACTTGCTTGCAGGGAGGAATGCATCGAGCATAGACTGGATCGACTCCTCAATCTTTCTCTCTATATTTTTCTGGAGTTCATACTGTTGGCCTGTAAGGGCTATTGTTGAATTACTGTCACCGCTTTTGAAGAGTATCTTTCCTGAAGAATCAATAACTGTAACGTTCTCTGGTCTTAGACCCTCAATGCTGCCTGCCACAAACTGAACAATACCGCTTATCTGATCCTTTGACAGCATCTTACCAGGTTTTAGTTTAAGAAATATTGATGCAGTGACCTGTTTTTCTCTGTCAGTAAATAATGTCTTCTCAGGTAGTGCTATATGGACACGGGAGCCCTTTACCTCTGGCATCTGGTTAATTGTCCTTGATAATTCACCCTGTATAGCCCTTTTATAATTAATATTCTGCATGAACTCTGTCATGCCGTAATTGGTCTTATCAAATAATTCAAACCCTATCCCACTGTTTCCTGGTAAGGCATTCTGTGAGGCAAGGCTGAGCCTTATCTCGTTTACCTTTTCCTTGGGGACATAAATTGCTGTGCCACCAAGCCCCAATTTATAAGGAATCTTCTGTTCCTTGAGTTTTGTCACAATCATGGATGCATCTTCTACCCCCAGACCAGAAAACAAAGGCTGATAGTTTTCCCTCTGGATAAAAGAGAGACCCACAACAGAGCCGCCTACAACGGCAATTATAATGAATAGATATAGATAGAGCTTATTTTTAGGGGTGGTTTTGATAAAGTTTTTTGCATTATTTATAAGCAACTCTGCTGCTGCCATGATTACACCTGCATCCTCATTATCTCTTCATAGGCATTTATAATCTTGTTCCTTATCTGCATCATAAGCTGGAAGGTCATATCAGCCCTTTCCACAGCGATCATTGTGGTATGGATGTCCTTACCCTCCATAGTTGCAAGCCTCTGGATCTCCTTATCTGTCTCTTTTTCTATCTCACTGGCCTTATTAATAGATTCCTTGAGTATCTCCACAAAAGAACCAGTAGCCTTTTTCTCATTGACTGCCTTGTTTTCAGGAAAAACAGGAAGCTGTAAAGACTCTATCTTCATTTTTACCCTCCTACTTACCTATCTCCAGTGTCTTGATAAACATCTCTTTTGTTGTATTTACAACATTTATGTTTGCCTCATAAGACCTGGTAGCAGAGATCATATCTGCCATCTCCTCCATGAGATTCACATTTGGATATGTTACATATCCCTCTTTATCTGCGTCAGGATGACCAGGGTCATATACCTTCTCAAACCCCTTATTACTTCTTGTTACCTCCTCCACCTTTACACCTTCTATCTTTTCTGAGAGAACCTTTCCAAAACCCTCTTGATCAGAGAGGTCCTCTGTCCTGAATACTACCTCTTTCTTTGAGTAAGGCCCGCCCTCATCTGTCCTCGTTGTATGAATATTTGCGAGGTTTGTGGCTATTGTCTCCATGCGTATACGCTGAGCCTTGAGCCCTGATGCACTTATCTTTAATATATTGAGGATGCTCATATTATCTCCTCCCCTCATTGATCATATAACGCATCATAGAAAACCTTTTAGTTATCATCTGAACGAGAGCACTATACATCATGCTGTTCTCATTAAGTTTCACCATCTGGGCCTCTATGTTCACAGTATTGCCATCTGCAGAATTTATACCATCGTCCTCTGTCTTCTCTATTATATTAAAGGTATTTGTGCCTGATAGCTGTTTTTCAAGCTCTCTATTAAAATCAATGTCCTTTTCCTTAAAATGAGGAGTCTCTACATTGGCAATATTCCCTGCAATGATTTTATGGTAAAAAGACCTTACATTTAATGCCTTTTCTACAATATCAATTATATCCATTTTTTACCCCTTTATCTGGTAATATCCCCATCTCTCTATACTCTTTAAGCTTATTTCTCAGTGTCCTCGCTGTTATCCCCAGGATTGATGCAGCCTTTGTTTTGTTGCCTTGACAGGTTTTTAGGGCATCAAGTATGAGTTTTATCTCCATATCCTTTATTGAACCCTGGGTGGATTCCTGGGCAATCTCCATATCTTTTAGGTGTGTCAATTTTATAACAGAGTAGTTAGATAATATACATGCCCTCGCTATTACATTTTCAAGCTCCCTGGCATTGCCCTTCCAGTTATTATCCATCAAAAACCTCATGGCATCATCACTTATACTAACATCCATACCCTTAGAATGTTTACGCAAGAAATATGCCACAAGTTCAGGGATATCCTCCTTCCTCTCCCTTAAAGGTGGTACATATATGGGAAATACATTAAGCCTGTAATAAAGGTCCTCACGAAACCTGCCTTCTGTCACCATCTTCTTTATATTTCTATTGGTGGTGGCAATAACCTTCACATCTATCTTCTTTGGATATTTTGAGCCTACTACCTCGATTTCTTTTTCCTGGAGGACCCTTAGAAGCTTGGCCTGGAGCCTAAAATCCATCTCTGTTATCTCATCGAGGAGTATTGTACCCTTATCTGCAAGCTCGAATTTACCCATCTTTCTTGAAGATGCACCTGTAAATGCACCCTTTTCATAGCCAAATAGCTCACTCTCCAGGAGATTTTCCGGGAGGGCTGCACAGTTTACCGGAACAAAGGGCATTTGAGACCTAGGGCTATTTTCATGGATAAAACGGGAGATAAGCTCCTTACCCACACCGCTTTCCCCTAAAATAAGGACAGTGGCATCTGATTTTGCCACCCTCTCTGCCTTTAAAAGCACTTCCTTTATTGCCTTTGAGGCATAGATTATCTTACCATTATTTACACCCAGGGCACGTCTGACTGTATTGTAAAGTGCCTCTGCTGTAAAGGGCTTCTGGATATAATCAAAGGCACCCTCCTTTATGACTGTCACTGCATCCTGTATAGTTCCATAGGCAGTAACAAGTATAACAGGGAGAAAGGGGTGCTCTTTTCTCACATGTTTTAGGAGGTCAATGCCGTTAAGATGTGGCATCTTCACATCGGTAATGATAAGGTCAAATATACATTTATCCATCTCATTTATTGCCTTTATCCCGTCTTCCGCAGTAGCCACAGAGTAGCCCACCTTTGTAAGGGATTCTTTTAAAGCGACCCTCATATGGTAATCGTCATCAATTACAAGGACATTTGCCTTCATTGCTGTCTTTCCTTTGGTAGATATACAAAAAATGTGGTGCCCACACCCTCTTGGGATTCTACCTCTATATATCCCTTATGGGCATGAACAATATTATGGACAATGAAAAGGCCTAGGCCAACACCCTTATCCTTTGTGGTAAAAAATGGGTTAAAGATATTTTTCCTTGTATCATCGTCCATGCCAATCCCATTATCATTGATAACTATTACTATATATCCCTGTTCCTCTCGCACATCTATTTTTATTAAGCCCCTGCCTTTTATGGCATCCATGGCATTACTAAAAAAATTCATAAGTACGAGCTTCATCATGTCAGGATCAAAAAAGGATGTGCCATGGTATTCAACCCTATAATTTATATCTATATTCCTGCTCAGTATGGAGGGCATCATAAACTCAAGGATATCTTCAATGACCTTTGTTATCTTCTCTTTTTTCAGTGCAAGGGTTTTTGGCCTTGTGTAAGATAGGATGTTGTTGATGATCCTGTCTATGGTCTGGATACCAAAGCGGATATATTCCACATATTTTTTATCCTTCTTCCTCAATTTGCCATCTGAGAGCATGGACAAAAATAGCACCATACTGCCAAGGGGGTTCTTTATCTCGTGGGCTATCCTTGCAGCCATCTCACCCATTGCCTTGAGTCTCTCATCCCTGTCAAGCCTCTCCTTCATCTTTTCAAATTCAGTGACATCCTCTATAATAAGGACTTCTTTGCCCTTGAATCCATTCTGGAGCATATCCTTTTTCCATCTATAATAACCCCTGCCATTCTTTACTACACCGGACTTATCAGTACTACCATTAAAACTATCGATTATCCTGTTTGAATCGAGCCTCTCTGCTGCCTTATTAATAAAGGATATGGATTTCTGATCCAGAACCACAATGCCCATGGGAACAGAATCAAGTATATTATGGAGATACTCCTTTGCCCTTTCGAGTTCCCTGTTTTTTTTCTCCACCTCTTCCTTTAAGAGTCTTATTTGTGTCTCAAGGACATTGTAGTAATTTATTATGGAGTCTGATGCCCTTGCGAATTCTGAAAATGCATCCTTTAATAGTTCTGTCTCAGATATGACCATGCTATTTTAACTGCAAATTGCATACCAGAAACCTTTAATTGACCGGTTATTACTGCAGATATTGACAAACAAAAACACTGTTCATGAAAGAAAAGTCTTATCTATAGCTATTCGTCTTGTTCTGTTACTGGCTAAAGGGCGTCTGAAAAATTGTCAATTAATTGACAAAGAGATCATTCCATCTTTAGACGCTTCATCTTTTCTATAAGTGTTGTCCTATTTATATTCAAAATGCTTGCTGCCTTACTCTTTACACCCTTAGTCTCCTTAAGGGCCTTCATAATAATGGCCTTTTCAAATTCAGTAACAAGTGTTTCATAGCCTCTCTGGATGTCTATCTGCTGTTCCCTTTCTTTAAGTGTCCATAGTTTCTCAGGCAGGTCTTCTATTGTTATGACGCCTTTCTTTTTTATCACCACAACCCTCTCCACTATATTATTTAGTTCCCTTACATTGCCAGGATATTCATAGGCCATGAGAACCTCCATGGCGCTATCATCAAACCCTTCTACTCTGGCGTCATTTATACGGTTGGATTGCTCGAGAAAATAGCTAATAAGTAAAGGTATGTCCTGTTTCCGTTCCCTTAAAGGCGGTATATGAATGGGCACCACGTTTAACCTATAGTATAGGTCTTCCCTGAATTGACCTTCTTTGACCATCTTTTCCAGGTCTCTGTTTGTCGCGGCAATAAATCTTATATCTACCTTGATTGTCTTTGACCCGCCTATCCTCTCAAAGGTCTTTTCCTGGAGCACCCTCAGCAGTTTTACCTGGAGACTGAGGCTCATATCCCCTATCTCATCGAGGAATATAGTTCCTTTGTCTGCCACCTCAAATTTCCCATGTTTGGTGTTATATGCCCCTGTGAATGCACCCTTTTCATAACCAAAAAGCTCACTCTCCAGGAGGTTTTCCGGTATGGCACCACAGTTTACAACTACAATGGGGTTGTCTTTCCTTGATGAATTATAATGTATTGCCTTTGCAACAAGCTCTTTTCCTACTCCACTCTCACCTGTAATAAGGGTCGTGGCATTGGTATCCGCCACCTTCTCTATAAGCTCAAATACCTTCTGCATACCAAGACTTACACCAATTATATTATTAAAACTGTATTTCTGTTTAAGGCAGTCTTTTAAGAGGGCGTTCTCAAGTAAAAGCCTGCTTTGAGAAAATCTCCTCATCAGGCTTGCCTTTGATGAAAGTTCTTTTTTTATGTTTTCACTCTTTAAAAGCTTGTAATAATATATAGCTGATTCAATCGTAGAGAGTATATCCTCTAATTTAAAGGGCTTTAAAATATAATCAAATGCCCCACACCTCATGGCAGTTATAGCACTCTCCATTGTCCCATAGCCTGTTATAACTATGCCGAGAGTGTTTAAATACTCCTTCTGAATATAGCTTATTAACTGCAGTCCATCTATCTTAGGCATAGATAGGTCTGTTATAAGTATCTGATATGAACCGGTCTTAAGGGCTGAAAGGGCATCTTTGCTATCTATATAAGGGTCAACCTCATAACCATTACCCCGCAGGAACTCTGTAAGGAGCATCAATATGCTCTCTTCGTCGTCAACAATGATAATCCTGCCTTTTTTTGCCTCGTTATCTGCTGACTTATCCATGCTATCCTGTCTATAAACCTTTAATAATCATGAGGTACAATGGCAAATCCCTTTTTAACCCCTGTTATTACCCCATTTTGTGGTATTCATTTCAACCCTTGCATGATTTTTGCAGAGTTCTTATATCAGATTAAAAGATTTTGGAAATTTTGTAAAGTAGTAGTTTGGGTTTGATGATGTTTAACTTTTTATTATTTTCACCGATAATAAACATACGAGGATATGGCGATGGACATTAGATCCATAAGAGAGATTATAGGCATATTGATGGAGAGTAATAATTACTTCAGACTCACCTTAAAAGAAAGAAAAGAACTCATAAGCTATATCCTTACCCTATCTATTAAATTAGAATCAATATAGCTGAATTTATTGAATTTTTTAAGCACATTCCACTGTCATCAAAGACTGTAGCCTGGTAAAACTGTGCGTCAACAATTTGACACTTAGATATTCAAGGCCAAGTGGATTTTTTTATAAAGATGTTTAGACCTGAAAATCTTATTCAAAGGAAAAGTCTATATAGACCACCTCTTTTTCTCCGTCATGGCCATTATTCAGCGAAAAATAAAAAGGCAAAGATATGATTGGCAGTTTGGTTATAAAATTCATCTCCACCCGTTTCCCTACTATAACCATGGGTATCGCGGCATTGAGGTTTATCCCTTTCTTCTCAAACTCCTTTCTTGCCTGACCCGAGATGATATTTGTTATCTCGCCAACGGCATCCACAACATCCTGGGTGATACCATCGCACTCATCGCCTATCAGGGTCTTATAGATATATTTTGCGCCCTGCTCTCTCAAGCTTATTGCCACTGTACCTTTTTTATCACCGGCAAGGCCCATTATACCTGTTATATCCCCTGATGTTACACAGGTATTTTTTAATTGCGGCTTTCCCATATCTATGTTTATACTGAGCATGGTCTTAAAGACTGTCTGGGCAGCCACAATAAAGGGGTTGATATACTGGACATCCATAATACTCCCTCCAAAAATTATTTTGCTATGCGCTCTTTAGCCTTTTCTATGGCTGCCTGTAGCTTTTCAGGGGTAAAGGGTTTTACTATATAATTACTGTCTCTTATACACATCT
>JAOAHW010000202.1 GCA_026415015.1 Syntrophorhabdaceae bacterium | reverse complement strand
CCTATGCCTTTAACCTTGCCCTCTCTGGTAAGCCTGAGGGGACATGCGTTGTAGCAGAGGCCCAGAGGACTGGGAGGGGAAGGCTTGGCAGGGTATGGTTCTCTCCGAAGAACAAAAACATCTACATTTCAGTTATACTTAGGCCTTCAGAGCATCCATCGAGGATATACCCGATAACATTTCTTTCCTGCCTTGCTGTATATGATACAATAAAACAGGTGACAGGTGAGGCACCTTCACTTAAATGGCCAAATGATGTCCTGATGAACGGGAAAAAGGTATGTGGAACACTTCTTGAAATATCAGCAGAGACAGATGCCATAAATTTTGTTGTTGTAGGCATAGGTTTTAATGTAAACATGGGTATCTTTGACCTTGATGAATATCTGAAGGAAAAGGCCACATCCCTGTATATGGAGACAAAAAAAATATACGAAAGGGCCTATATCTGTGGTATTCTACTGTCCTGTATGGACAGATATTATAAGATTTTTTCAGAATCGTCTGGCGATGAGATATGCAGACTCTGGGAATCAAGGGCAGGCATTAAAGGTAGGCACATAGAGGTCAACCAGATGGGTGAGATAATAAAGGGTATCGCATGGGGTATAGATCCTTCAGGTGCACTTCTTCTCGATGTAGACGGTACAATAAAGAGGGTCATTGTCGGGGATACGGAATTTTAATAAGATTGGGGGTTTTATATGCTTCTTGTAATTGATATAGGAAACACAAACATAGTATTTGGTGTCTATAATGACGGCGAACTTATCAATCACTGGAGACTGAGCACCTCTCTTCAGAAGACCGTGGATGAATATGCCATACTACTTAACAGCCTTCTATACATAGAAAAGATAAGACTAAAAGAGATAGACAGCGCAATAATATCCTGTGTTGTCCCCCCTCTTCTGATACCCTTTGAGATAGTGTGTAGGAAATATATAGGGATTATGCCTATTATTGTAGAACCTGGGATAAAAACAGGCATGCCCATACTATATGAAAATCCTACTGAACTCGGTGCAGACAGGATTGTCAATGCAGTGGCAGGCTATGACAAGCATAAAAAATCCCTTATTATTGTTGATTTCGGCACTGCCACAACTTTTGATTATATTACAGAAAAAGGTGAGTATAAAGGTGGTGCCATTGTCCCAGGGATTATGATCTCCCTTGAGGCCCTTTTCGAGAGGGCATCTAAACTACCGAGGGTAGAACTGATAAAGCCAAAGAGCATAATAGGCAAGCACACAGTCCATGCCATGCAGGCAGGTATTATATATGGTTATTCAAGCCTTGTAGATGGCGTTGTCAACAAGATGAAGCAAGAGGTAAAGACAGACCCTTATGTAATAGCAACAGGTGGTCTCTCCAGTCTAATCTCTAAAAATTCTGAGACCATAAATGAGGTAGACGAATTCCTGACCCTGAAGGGACTAAAGATCCTCTATGAAAAAAACAAGGACTTTCACAAATTTAGATAATATTAAATAGACTTCTCCCAGCCCTGTCCAAAATCTGCAAGGGGTTTTATCTCGTATATCTCAAAGGTTACAGCAGCATATACCATCTTTGCCCCTGCCTCACCTGCTACCTTGGCTATCTGGGACTTCATCTCATCGAGTCTTGGCCCTGATGTCTGACAATCTATCATCTTTACGTATAACCTTACACCCTTCCACTCTGTTAGTGTCTTGCCAGGCTCCATAATCATAAACACAGCATAGGGATTCTCCTGGAGATAGGCAAATGTCCTGTTCTTCCCAAGACCCATGGTTATAGTCTTTTCATCGATCATCCTGGGGGAGCCAAAATAGGCAACATTAACTTTACCCTCTTTGTTGGATGTACTAAGGCATCCAAGACGGGGCTGCTTATTGAAATACTCCACTAATTTCTGTGACATATCATAACCTCCTTTTTTTGGATATCTTAATTATAGCACAACAAAATGGGGATAGGGATAATATCTTTCTAAATAAAGGGGTTGAACTCTGTTGATGTCTTCTCTTTTGTCAATATATCTTTATGTAATATACTGCCTATTTTATCCTCTTTTAAACACCTCTCTAAGTCAGATGATATATCTAACCATAGACCCTCTGAGAGACCCTCCATTATATCCACAGGTATGAAAACAGTCCTTGTATCTGCTGTGACCTTGTCTTTATTACACTGTCTCCATACCCATCTCCTTGTGAGGACCTCCTTATCATCCTTGTAGACCACCTCTCCCTTATCCACCGATTCTTTCTCGCCGGTTTCCATGGAAAAAAAAGGCTCACTACCATGGGCAAAACTAAGATATATATTACCCTCAATTGGCTCTAAAGCATGACCACCCATGGGGACAAGATATTTTATTGATATGGAGTTATAAAGGTCTACTACAGGGTTAATCTTTGGGAAATCCCCTGTTTTTAATATCCTCCGGACAATTGATTCTATGGAGCTATAGTATTTTGATGGAGATATACCAATTTTTTTATAGGCATCTCTCCAGACTTTTATATGGGGGTGTTCCTGAGGTTTTTCAAAAGAAAAAGATGATTTTAGCTGTCTTACAGCCTCGCTTAGCCTGTCCTCAACATAACAGTTATTATTTACCCTGCAAATAAGTACTCCTATCTTGAGCCCTGGAAAAAAACTGAAAAGCCGGTCCTCTACAGAGAACTGCATCAGATTTTCTTGGATGCCACTTGTATCCTATGTATTGCCCTGAGCAGCGCCAGCTCATACATCCTGTATTCTGCTGAATCAAAGCTTATCTCTTTGAGTGCTGTCTCAGCCCTCTCCTTTGCCACCTGGGCACGTTCTACATCGATCTCATGGGCAAGCTCAGCGGTCTCAAGTAGCATGAGGACCTTGTCATTCACCACCTCGGCAAAGCCACCACTTGTAGCAATATAGTGTGTCTTGTTGTCCTTAATATACCTTACCTCACCTATATCAACGGTGGTCAAGAACTGTATATGTCCAGGCAGGATCCCAAACTCGCCGAGTTCTCCCTTTGCCTCAAGGACATCTACCTTTTCTCGAACAAGAACCCTTTCAGGTGTAATTATTTCAAGGTCAAGCCGGTTCACTTTTTATTCTCCCATAAGTCTCTTGGCGTTCTCAACAGCCTCTTCAATAGTCCCTACCATAAAGAACGCCTGCTCGGGTAGTTCATCATGTTTTCCTTCAACTATCTCTTTGAATCCCTTTATTGTATCCTTTAAGGTAACATACTTTCCTGGTGTTCCTGTAAATACCTCTGCTACAAAGAAGGGCTGGGACAGGAATCTCTGGATCTTCCTTGCCCTGGAGACAATGAGCTTGTCCTCTTCTGATAGTTCGTCCATACCAAGTATTGCAATAATATCCTGGAGTTCTTTGTATTTCTGGAGTATCCTCTGTACCTCTCTGGCTACATAGTAATGTTCCTCACCTACAATCTTAGGGTCAAGGATCCTGCTTGTAGAGTCAAGGGGGTCAACAGCAGGATAAATACCGAGTTCTGCGATCTGCCTTGAGAGAACTGTTGTTGCATCAAGATGGGCAAATGTAGTGGCAGGTGCTGGGTCTGTGAGGTCATCTGCAGGGACATAGACTGCCTGGACAGATGTGATTGACCCCTTTAGTGTTGATGTAATACGTTCTTCCAACTCCCCTAAGTCTGTTGCAAGTGTTGGCTGGTAACCAACAGCAGAGGGCATCCTACCGAGGAGTGCTGAAACCTCTGAATTTGCCTGTGTAAACCTAAATATATTATCAATGAACAAAAGCACGTCCTGTCCCTCTTCATCCCTGAAATATTCAGCTGCAGTCAATGCTGTAAGACCTATCCTTGCACGGGCACCAGGGACCTCTGTCATCTGTCCGTAGATAAGGGC
>JAOAHW010000146.1 GCA_026415015.1 Syntrophorhabdaceae bacterium | reverse complement strand
ATTCTAACCTCGGTGACTACCAAAAAGCCCTCCCTCTATATGAGAGAAGCCTTGACATAACAGAAAAATCCTTAGGCCCAGAACATCCTGATGTGGCTTTAAGCCTACATTACCTCGCCAGCCTCTATTCTGACCTCGGTGACTACCAAAAAGCCCTCCCCCTATTTGAGAGAAGCCTTGAGATAAGAGAAAAAATGTTAGGCCCAGAACATCCTGATGTGGCTGACAGCCTAAATAACCTCGCCACCCTCTATTCTAACCTCGGTGACTACCAAAAAGCCCTCCCTCTATATGAGAGAAGCCTTGAGATAGCAGAAAAATCCTTAAGCCCAGAACATCCTTATGTTGCTGGCAGCCTACATAACCTCGCCAATCACTATTTCAACCTCGGTGACTACCAAAAAGCCCTCCCCCTATTTGAGAGAAGTCTTGAGATATATGAAAAATCCTTAGGCCCAGAACATCCTGATGTTGCCCTGACCCTCTTCAACCTCTCCCTCCTCCATATCTCCCTACAACAACCAAAAAAGGCACTGGAGTATGTTTTAAGGTCCATCCCCATACAGAACTCCCATATAAAGACCATCGTCGGTATGGTACCAGAAAAGACTGCCCTTGATGTCATATCAGAGAAGAACGAAACCATCCATCTCCTTATAAACCTCACATATAGATATTTCTTAGAGGACAAATACACAATCAAACATACATTTGAACAGTGGTTCTTAAGAAAGGGTATCATCCTTGATGCCTACAGGAGATTCTATGATGTCATATTCTCTGATGAAACAGATGAGGTAAAGGAACTACTTTTAAGGCTAAAAGACATCTCCTCAAGATTAACCAGCCTCTATCATAGAAAGGATGACAAAGAGGTAGAAAAAACCAAAAAGATTATAGACTCCCTTGAAGAAGAAAGAGAGGCCATTAGATTAGAGCTCATCCAGAAAAGCAAGGCCTTTAAAACCCTTGAGGCCATCTGGGATGCCAACATAGATACCATCCTCAACCTTATCCCCCATGGAAGCTGCCTTATAGACTTTGCCCTTATCCCCCAATATGACTCTGAAAATAACAAATGGTTAGACCCCCACTACTATGTATTCATCTTATCCCGTGATCATATAGAACTCCTTGATTTAGGTGAGGCACATATAATAGATGAGCTGATAGACAATCTCAGAAAGACCATAACCCCAGGTGAGAGAGGACCTGTGGTTATAGAGATACCAATACATAAGATAGCCCAGAACACTGAAGATACATTCAAACACCATGCCCATAACCTCTACAACAAGATATTCTCTCCTTTAAAAGACAAGGTAAAAGATAACATCATCATATCCCCAGATGGTTATCTCAACCTCATCCCCTTTGAAGTCCTTGTAGATGAAGATGGTTCATATCTCATAGACAATAAATACACCTTCACCTACATAGCCACACCAAGAGAGCTCTTTCTTTTCAGTCTAAAAGAAGACAGGCAGACACATATAAGCCTTATAATGGGTAACCCTGACTTTGATATGGACATAGAAGAAGCCCAACCCAAAGCACAAGTCCGTGCAGTAGATATATTCGGACGCTTTGACCCCCTACCAGCTACAGAGGAAGAGGTAAAGGCAATCCATTCCATCATAGGTGATGCACAACTATTTACAGGCAAAGATGCCCGTGAAGATGTCCTTAACAAGGCTGAATCTCCCCGATTCCTCCACCTTGCAACCCATGGGTTCTTCAAGGATGATACACCCAACCCCCTTGTAAGCTCAGGCATTGCCCTTGCAGGTGCAAATAAGTCATACATCAATCCAGAGGACTATAATGGCACTGGTATAGTAACAGCAGAGAAGATACTCAACCTAAGACTGAAAGGAACAGATATGGTGGTTTTATCTGCCTGTGAGACAGGCCTTGGTGGTATAACAAAAGGTGAGGGTATATATGGACTGAGAAGGGCATTTACCCAGGTTGGTGCAAGAGGTATTGTAACAAGCCTATGGAAGGTTCCAGATAAAGAGACAAAGGAACTCATGGTAGCATTCTACAATAACATAATAACAAAAAACAAAAAATCCCCCATAGCCCTAAAAGAGGCAATACTTCAAGTAAAAAACAAGGTAAAAGAAACCCAAAACCATACCCATCCATTCTTCTGGGGTGCATTTGTATATGCAGGGGATGTCACTTTTTAATCACCCCTTATACTAATAAGGTATAGATGATTAAAAAATTAAACTATTCAGATTCATTCACGCCCTATAGGGCAATTAAAATATGATTAGAGTTATCCATTTAAAGACCCCTGGAGAACATCTGGGGGTCAATTCTTTCCCATTTATATGGAAGACCTTTTAACATATGCAGCCTTAATAATTATCCTGTACGGGCTTACTATGCTCCTTATGCCATATATAAAGATATTCTTCTTTATAGTCATACCCATCTCCATAGCCCTCTTATTGATCTACTCCATGATATACAGATACTTTGTTAAATCTGAAGAAAAGGATGAGATTGACCTGAGCTCTGATATAAGACTGTCACTTCTACTGAAGAACCATGACTAATATGAATATGATGACAATAAAAAATAAGACCCGAATCAAGTATTTAATCATTACCATCATTATTCTCATGTACCCCATATATTCTTATGCAGCCCCAGATATTAATGAGGTAAAACACTGGCTTGATGGCAAAGAGATTGTAGTAGGTAAAACACTATGGATCTTTAACTCAACAGAGAAAATAAGACCTGAGAAGATAACATCTATAAAGATTGTAGACTACAAAGAGCCTTTCAGCATAAATCCCTTTACAAATAACAGAGGCAACCTCATGGTGGAATTCAACTATGCATCAAAAAAGGGTAACATCCAATGTACTGCCTCAATAATGTATGAATGGGAGATGGGATGGTCAGGCAAGACAAGATACTTCAAAAACATAATAATACACACTAAAGGAGCATAGATGCCTATAATAGTAATATTAGTTCTCATAATATTAGGTTTATTCATCATAATACCTGCCATCTTATGGATGCTAACCATCCTGGCAAAGATACTTGGGCTTATACTTTTGTGTGGTGCTATGGGTATAGGGTGTTATGTGATGTTTAGGGTGATCAAGATATTGGTTAATAAAACGCAGTCTTCTGTGTAACAAGTCATTTCTGTCAGCCGCTGACCCAGCATCATTTTATATTAATGCTCTATGAGACTAAACATGAGGAGAAACGATGTCTTACTTTTTTAAGTCAGACAAATGGATATACATCCTATTAATCATTCTGAGTATCCTGTGCTTTTTCATGTGGGGAAAATTTATCCTAAAATACTATCCAATAAAGACCTTAACAGGTATCTAATCTAAACAAGAAAGGGGGTAAATATGTCACTTTTTTCAAAGAAAAAAGACAAAAAGGGTATGTTGTCAAAGATGAGGCCAAAAAGATGCATAAAAAGGCTCAAGAGGTCACTCCTTACCATAGAAGAAAACTTCAGCCTTCCAAAAGAAGAAAAAAAGAGTAGGAGGTAATATGTTAGAAGGGGTTAAAAATACCATAAAGGGATATTTTTTTACCTCAAAGAATAAAAACATAGACCCTGCAGAAACCTTTGATGCTATAAGGGTCAAGGAAGAAAAAGAGTATTATGATTACCTCACAGATGCATTAAGTGTTGATACAGTACTGCCCATTATCAATAAAACAGAAAATTTCTCCAATGATTCTTTATCCCGTTTCATGAAGGGCAACAATATTAAAATCACCAATGCCTTTGGCTCCCACATTCTAAAAACATGTCAGGAGGTAATGGAATATCTTGGAATTAGTTCCCTGCCAGTGGAACTCTATTTAGAAATAGACCCTATATGCAATGCCTATGCCCATTACAATTATAATCCTGATGAACCTCATTATATAACCTTTACATCGGGTCTTATAAATTCTTTTAACAAAGAGGAACTAAAATTTACCATAGGCCATGAATTAGGTCATATCATATATAAACATAACCACATTTCTTCTACAGCTTGTGTTCTCTTTCACCATAACAAAGGTGAACCACAAGGGTTTGTCTATGCCATGTATGATTTCTGGAACTTATTATCCCAGCTATCTGCAGACAGGGTAGGTCTCCTTGTGGTTGATGACTTTGATACCGCAGTAAATGCAGCCCTCAAATTATCAACAGGTCTTAATATGAAAAAGGCAAACACCACATCTAAGAACTATATAAAGATAATGGAAGAAATAATTGTAGAGATGAATAACCTCAATGATAAGCAGGGATTGTCATTTCACCCAGCAAATCCCATAAGAACAAAGGCCCTTGAGGTATTCTTTTTTTCTCATGCAAGAAGACATCTTATAGAAAAAGGGTCATATTCAGAAGATAATCAACTCATAAAGGAGACAACAGAACTCCTTATGTCATCAAGGTTTAAGCCAACAGGAGACACAATAGACCCAGAGTTTGGATTTTTACTCTCTGCAGGTTATTTAGTTTTGACTTCAGATAAACCATGGGATGAAAATAAAATGATGTGCCTGCTGGATCTTCTCTCAACCAAATTCAATGACCCAAGAGAGACGCTCCATTATGCCGTCAACAACAATAAAATAAAAGCCATATTTGAGGATAGTATATCTAAAATAAACAAGGACGAAAAAATAAATAAAACCTCTCTATTTTCAAAACTCATACCTCTTGCCTTGATGGATAGAAAGATAAGCGATAAGGTGGTCAAAACCCTTCTTGATATGGGAGAGATACTGAACATCCCTGAGGACAAGGTAGTGGAGATGGTATATTCGGCAATAAAAAATCATTTTAAACCACTATAACCTTGTTAGATAACAATTTTTTGTGCTACATTTGAAATCATCAGATATTTATCCTGGAGGTAGATATGCAGGCAGTAAAGGTATTGCCTAAATGGCAGATTACAATCCCAAAGGCCATACGTAAAAAGATGAATATCAAGGTAGGAGATACCTTTGTTGTAGAAGAAAAGGAGGGGCAACTCATATAAAAGAAAGGCAAATAGTATGGGTAAAAGATTAAGAGAGATCTTAGAGGCAGTGCTTAATAACCCGCAACTCAGATGCTATCTTGAAGATGTGTTTAGAAAGGCCCTTTTTGTTTATGAAAGACAAAACATCAAATTTGCCGATGCAGTAATGGGATACTGGGCCATGGAAGAAAGCATCTCAACAGTCTATACATACGGTGAAAAGGACTTCAAAATAATAGAAGGCTTAAAAGTTTTAGAACCATAAGATATTTATAAACATAAGGGCATGGAAATTTAAATTATGCTTCCTAAGACCATAGAAGAACTCGAATCTATAAAAAAAGACTGCAGACGCATGGCAACTAAAAGGTCAATGGTGTCTGCCTTTGCCTCAACTGTCCCTATCCCCTTTGCTGATGTGGCAACAGATATTATTTTAATACAGAAGATCATCCCCACCATAAGTGAGAGATTTGGTCTGTCAAAGGACCAGATAGACAACTACGACTCCCAAACATCTGTCATCATATATGAGACAATAAAAAAAGCAGGGGAAAGCATGGTGGGCAAATACATAACCAAAGAGCTTATAACCCAGATACTTAAAAAGATCGGTGTTAGGATTACTATAAAACAGGCAGCTAAATATGTCCCCGTAGCAGGACAAGTTATATCAGCAGGCATAAGCTTTGGTGCCATGAAGCTAATTATTAATAAACATATCAATGACTGCTATAAGGTTGCAAGAGAACTTATAGATAAAAGGTCATTATATCCTTCCTCTAATAATCCTTTCCAGAAGAGTTGATTTAAACTCGCTGGCAAGGATATCCATATAGACCATATCATATATATTATTGCCTATTATCCTTGCCTGCCTTCTTCTTCCTACCTCTCTGAATCCTACCTTTTTATAGCAAGATATTGCCCTCTCATTGAAAGAATAAACCCTTACCATGATATTGTTCAGGTTTAAGAGATCAAAGGCATAATCAAGAAGTAGCTTTAATGCATCATATCCATATTCCTTGTTCCAGTATTCCTTCTCACCTATGGTCATGGAGAGCTGGGCTGTTCTGTTTACATGGTCTACCTCATAAATCATGCAGCATCCTATCGGTCTATCTGTTGTTAAATCTACAATATTAAAGGCATGCTCCTGATACTGGATGTAGTTTGCTATTATCTCCCTTTGTTTCTCTGTTGGCATGGGTGTATATGCCTCATGTCCATTATAAATTGCCACCTCCAGGTCATTGAACCACATAGCCCACAGGTCTGCATCCTCCATGTTAATGGGGGATAGATAACATTTTTCACCTATTAGCTTCATATAGTATGCCATGATTTGTGCCTCCTTTTTTCGATATTTAATAATATATATTTACCAACGGTTGTCATATTGTTTACAAAATTGTTAAGAATATTAAAAGCCCTTCCATCCATTGAAGGCTTAAAATATTGACAGTTTAACTTAAATGTATTACAAAAAGAATTACATGGAGGTAGTTATGATAACGGTGCGCTTACCAAAGGAAATGGAAAAAAAATTAGAAACCATTGCAAGGAATAAAAACAAGACAAAAACAGATGTTATTAAAGAAGCATTAGAGAGGCTTATTTCTCATGAAGAATCAGAAAAAGACTCATACGAACTTGGAAAGGACTTCTTTGGCAGATATGGAAGCGGTGATGGGTTACTTTCAATTACTTATAGAGAAAAAATAAAGGGTAAAATTCATGCTAAACTACGTGCTCGTTTAATAATACCCCAATGCCTCTTGAATCTCATTCTTTATAGTCTCTTTTAATGATTCAGGCTCAACTACCTTTGCCTCTTTACCGAATGCAAGGATCCATGGAATAAACTCTATTATGTGAGATATCTCCACCTCCATTGTAAACCAGCCATCTTTAACTGGTTTAAACCTCTGGGTAGGATGCCATTTTCTTGTAGTGATGTAATCCCATAGATATGCCTTGAAGGCAACTTTTACTTTAAAGGGCTCTTTACCCCTTGAATCGTATAGACCAAATGAACCCTCTGTCAATGTCTCTGGGTTATAATCCCTTGGATATTTGAAGTTTTCATTTATTACCCTTGCATCTTCTATTCTATCTATAAGAAATGTCCTTATATCGCCAACTGATTCATCATATGCAATAAGATACAGGGCATCACGGTGAAGAAGTAGTGTATATGGATGGATGGTCCTTTCTTTGCCTTTTGATGATGTCCCTGAGAGATAGATGATTTTCATCTTAAACTGATGAAGTAGTGCCCTGAGGGTTGAGGCAAGGACAATGTCTTTGTCTTCATACTGTTTTGAACCAAAGCCTGTGTATCTTATCTTTCTGTCAAAGTATTCCAGTTGTTTTTTCCTTGAAGGAGGCATCTGTCCTGTTATTGTATTCCAAATATTGTCTATGTTGTCCTTTATTACAGTGCCTTCAAGGAATTTAAGCAGTGTCTTTACAACAAATACAGAGATAATCCTGAATCCATTTGCAGTGTTTATGTCTTCCTGATCTGTTAGATACCAGTATTCCTTGCCACCCTCTTTTATAACCTTTATAAAGTCAGTCCCATCAGAGGCAGAAAGATTTTCATTTAAGGCCTTTTTGTATCTCGCAAGGGTTCTTGGTGATACACCAAGGATATTAGTAATCTGTTCTAAAGATAGAGGCCTCCATGCAGAAGAAAGCATGGAGACAAGCCTGGCAATCTTCACAGCTGATGTATATGTAGCCTTTCTCGATTCAGTCATTTTATTTAGGATACATTACTTTATTAAAAGGGTCAACCGCTGGCATTAAAAATGAATAAAAGATATTAAGGAGGTTTTTTATGGGTGAATCCTTACAGATTTTTATAGTCAATGGCTTTACCATAGGGATAATCATAGGTATTGCAAAGGAATTAGAGGCAGGGGTTTTAATAAGGACACTATTTACGATAGGTGTGGTTTTTTTAACCATAGCTGTCATTGCCCTGGCGTGGATTATATGAATTAACATTTTTTTTAAGCATCCATGAATGTGGAAAATTAGTTTTAAGGGAGTAATAACAATAGGCACATAAAATTATTTTTCAAATACAAAATTTTTTCACTCAAAAAATGCCAGCCGTTGACACATTTGTTGTTCTAAATTAAATCAAAAATCGAACAAGGAGGGGCAATGGCACGAGAAATAACTTTACCATCTAAAAGAGAATGCTTTCATCACTTAATATTTATACTCTTTCTTTTAGTATTCTTCTTATCTGTTGGCATCCCTGCCCATGCCCAAAAGATAAACGTTGCCTATGGTGGCCTCTGGACAGCAGGTAAAGCAGAGCATTATCCTGTATTCTCAAGGATTCAAAAGAAATACCCTGTCGGTAACCCGAAGAACTTATCAAATACCACAAGGGTTGCCCTTATGAAGGTCAATGATAAACTCCCCTTTAACATCCTCTTTGAAACAGACACAGAAGAGAGAAAGGGAGAGTTTAAACATCCCTTCTCCCTTGCCCTTGCCATAACAAGGGATGACATTGCCAAAGAGACCTATAAGACACCCTCAGCAAGTGTATATAAGACCATTGTAAATGCTGGTCTTGTTCTTATAATCTACCAGACAACAAAGGATGACTCAAACCAGGACAGAAACACCATTGTCTATTCAGTCCCCCTTGTGGGTTATTCAGTCCATCTAAAAGAAAAACCCCTTACAGAGGATGAAGAGGATGAACTCTTTATTAATACGGCAAAAAAGACCATAGAAGAACATATAGTCAAAAGACTGGATAAGATAAGACTCGGTAGAATCATAGGCAGGATTAAAAGCATTGGAGATTTAGTAGTAATCGATAAAGGCTCAACCCATGGACTGGATTTAGGCCAGAAGATAAACTTCCTCGATGACAATGGTAACAGGATTGGAAGGGGTACAATCAGAGAGATATCAACAGTGGAGGCAAAGGTAAAACCTGATTCTAATCTCAAGCTCACCAAGGATATATCCTGGGAGACAACATTTATAAAGGGTCTCACAGACGAGACATACCAGGTAGTGGATTTTAAGGTCTCATCAAAAAAGGCCCAGCAGATGTTCAATGAAAAGGTCTTGGGTAGTCAGGTCTCCCAGTGGTTCTCTGATTTCCTTGTAGATAAGGCAGGCAAGGTTGTGCTTCCATCAAAATTATGCGGTGAATGGATAGATGATAAGGCAACAGGCGAGGCATTTACAGTCCTTGTGAAAGATGAAAAAGAATACAGGTTCTCTCTATCCAAACCAAGGTATCAGATACTACTTGACCTAACAGGTATCAACTCCAAGATGGTAGAGGGCAACAATGTAAATGAGATATGGGCATACAAGGCATGGCTAAAGGTAGATGTCCCTGAGAAAAAGGTATCTGTAAAATATGATGATGTATCTTCTTTAAACATCGTCCCAGGTATACAGCAGTCATTAGAAAAAAACGAGTTCTTTGAACTAATCCATAAACTCACCCATAAGGCAGTAAAGGAGGGTAACATATGAAAAAGATTATATCATTGTGTTTATTTATCACTTACTCACTTTTTTTATTCACCCCCATACTCTCATACTCCCAGGAGCAATACCGTGATGTCCAGGTAAAAGGCAGTGCACCTATAAAAGGCAGTGAAGATGAGGCAAAAAAACTTGCCATTAAAGACGCCCTAAGACAAGCCGTGGAGATGGCTGTAGGCACTATCATCAAGAGTCAGACAGAGATGAAGGATTTTGAGACAGTAAAGGATGAGGTCACATCCAATGCAGAGGGTTTTGTAAAAAGCTATGACATATTAAGGGAGAGTTCAAAAGGTGGTAGGTATGAGGTTGTGCTTATTGCAAAGGTCATGACAGAAAGGATAAGTGAGGCATTTAAAAAGAGACTTGATAAGGCAAGTGCTGCCCTGGGAAAGCCATCTATTGCCTTTGTCCTCACCACATGGAAAAAGATAGGTGAAAAAGGAGAGTCTTATACAAGGACAGACCAGGTGGATGTATCAGGTAGATATAAGGGTCAGTCCAGTGTAGATGGTAGCTATGATACATCAAGGAGCTCTGATGCCCGCTTTGGTGCAAGCTCAAGGGATTCAGGAAGTGTTAGATATGATGTATCCAAATCCAGCTCTGGGGCTGCAGAGGGTCAGTTATCTTTAAGTGAGAGGGGCTCAGCAGGTGTCTCTGCCACAGGAAGGGCAAGGGCCACAGAAGATTCTGTAAGTGTATCAGGGGATGCATCGGGTTATAGAACCTATGATGGGAAAGGCAGTGCATCATATAGAACATCATCAACTAAGTCAGGCAAAGGCTCATATGATGTATCCCAGTCTCAGGAAAGACAGGCAAGTTTCTCTGGAAGAGACTCAGGCAGTGTCAGGGCAAGGCTTGATGAATCATCCTCCCAGGATGCCTCATTAAAGGTTACAAGGGCAACCAGCTCAGCAAAGAGGTTAAGTGAGACTGAATGGAAGAAATACCCAGACCCAGCAATCATTACTGCCTTCCAGCAGGAGTTCAAAGAAAAGGGTTTTGACCCAATAGGGGCAGATAAGGCAAGGGAGATAGTGATGGCAGAGAGCCTTGTAAAGACGAGTATCGATATCTTTGACAGGTCAGCAGTGAGAAAAGAGGCAGAAAAGGAAGGGGCAAATTTTGTGGCCAGGGGTGAGGCAAAGATCATTGATTATGAGATATCCCCTGCCACAGGTAACATCGTTGCAAGGTCACAGATAGATGTAGAGATCATAGATGTAAACTCTGGTGATATAGTAGCATCCTATGTGAATACCTCACAGGCGAGTAGCACAAGTAGAGAGACTGCAGAGACACAGGCAATCAAGGCCGTTGCAGTCCTTGCTGCAAGAACCCTTGCCAACCAAACCCTTGAGACATGGGAGAAGCGGGCTACACAGGGTCAGTTCTTTACTGTAGAGGTCCATAATTATAAGAGTTCCCGTTCCCAATTAAGACCAATATTAAAGACCATAGAGTCCCTTGCGGAGATAAGAAACCAGACAACGGATGACAATAAAAAAATCCTCCGTGTCCAAGTTTCTTATAAAGGCGCTAGAAACAAACTTGGTGACGCCATCCTCACTGCATTAGAGGGCATGCCTGGATTCTCAGAGAAGGAATTCGATGGACCATATTTTGAAGGAGGGGTGATTAAATACATATTCAAATAGGGTGTAACCAAAAGCCCAGCTTTTGGTAATAAAAAACAATAAAAGGAGGTATAGGTATATGAAAAAGGTGTTTTCATTGGTACTAATTGGTTTATTTCTCATTCTCCCGCTTATAGCTCACGCTCAGATTGGCTTTGGTGGTAAAAAGGATGAAGGGGCAAAGGTAGATGTAGAGGGTCTTACAAAGAGGTCTGCAAAACTACTTGATAATGTCCGCTCAGCAACCATAGCCTTTGCAGAGGCATTGGTGCCCATACAGGAGGCAGTGGGTAAAAAAGAAGATGCAGAAAA
>JAOAHW010000058.1 GCA_026415015.1 Syntrophorhabdaceae bacterium | reverse complement strand
ACCTTTTTAAATTCATCGATGAACATCCTTACCCTGCCGTTTGGTCTTCCGTATCCTATCTCCCTTATGGTCTTGTAGTTTTCATAGTTCTTCTTGTTAATCCAGAAACCGCCTTTATTCATAAACTCTGCTGTGTTAGCTGCAATGCCTGCATCTTTCAGGGCATGGTCACTCATATTTAGGGGGACCCTCTTGTTTGGGTCTCCGCTTCCGTCTACAGTCCAGTACTGAGGGGCAAGGGCCATACCAATTTTCACTGCAAGGCCACCCCAGCCTATCTGATCCCCTGGGGTCTTCTGGACAGGTGAGCCTCCTACATAGCAAGGCCATTTAGGATAATATAGCCTTATGTCAAATTTGCCTTCCTCAAACTGATGGGGCGCAGGCAAGACATAGTCACACCAGTATCCTAAATCATCAAGATAGAGGTTCCAGTCCACCACAAGCTCCATCTTTTCAAGGGCTGCCTCTATCATCTGCGGTTGTATCTTGGCATATAATCCGCGATATGGGTTTCTGTAAAACACTGCCTTTGTCTTCTGGGTTTTATAGAGACCCCAGCCCACCATACCATAATGACCCGGTGCAGAAAAGTCTTTATTTCTGTATATCTCGTCCGTTACAGGAAACATATTACGGAAATCAACTGGTTCTTTTGGCAATTCAGGATACGGTTTTACCGGTTTTGCCAGGTCTTCAAGCCAGGGAATTTTTATACCATGTAAAAGGATTACACCTCCCTCATGGTCAATAGAGCCCGTGAGGGTATTTAGTATGTTTATTGCATGACGCAGTCTCCAGCTATTGGCATAGTTTGGGCCTGAGGCATCTCTTTTAAATGTAGGGATAAATGCATAGGGTTTCGCAGTGGCAAATTCCTTGGCAACCCTTGCAATGACAGTCTCTTTTACATCAGATAACTTTGAAGCCCATACAGGTGTGTAGTCTTTTACAGCCTCTTTCATATACTGTAATACAGGCTTTGCCTCGTAATCCTTGCCATCCACATTAACTTTATAAGGACCGCCCTCCATTAGAGGTTTATGACATGCATCTATAGGTTCAGCCTTTTTATGTGTCTCACACCATGCTACCATTGAACCTTCTTTTGTCTTGATTGCCTGTTTTGTCTTTATATCTACGAGCGCCGGTGCATCTGTGTAATCCTTTAAAAATTTTGTGTTATAGAGTTTATCCTTGATTATGGTATTTATCATGGCAAGGGCAACGGCAAGGTCTGTTCCTGGCTTTATGGAATGTATCTCTGTTGCAAAGGCATCGGCAACAGGTGTACGCAATGGATTGAATACCACTACCTTGCAACCCTTTTTCTTGGCATTTACAAAGTGGACAAGCACCCCTGCTTTTCCACATTTTGCAAGAGAGTCAAATCCAAACCATACCTGATATTTTGCATTATCGAAATCATAGCCTGCTATGTGATGCGATGGGGTATAGGTGCTTGAATAATATTTATTGGGAGGATTGGTTAAGGTCAGACAATTAATATAGTAATGGGTCCCAAAGCACTCTGTCCTCTGGTCACTTCGTGTAACGCCCAAACTTCTTGCAAGTCTGTTCGTAAAAGGGTCACCAGGGCTACACATAAGGATCTCTTCAGGTTTAAACTTTTTAAGTGATTGAATAATCTCATTTACTGCATCATCTGTCTTCATGACAACCCAACCAGGGTCATTATCTGTGCCCTTCTTGGGGTTTGTCCGTTTGAGGGCCACCATGAGCCTGTCAGGGTCATACATGGAATCCACAAATGCAAGACCCTTGATACAGAATTTTCCATTTGATACAGGGTCTTCTGGTCTACCCTCAAGGGTAATGGCCCTCTCCAGATTCGTAACAGGGTCATGGGCAACAACTACATAATAGGCACAGTCTGTCTCACATGCCCTTGCACATACCTGTGGTATCTTCTTTTTAATCTGGTATATGGGTTTCTCCTGAGGGTGTTTTCCAAAAGGCGCCTGCGCCTCAAGATTTTTGAAGGGAAATGCAGATAGAGAGGCAACTGCCCCTGAAATACCCACAAACTTCAAAAAATCCCTTCTTGTCAAATCCCTTTGCTTTTCATTCTCTTCTGCCATGATAAACCTCCTTGAATTTAAAAAACACCTCTTTAGTTTAAATTATGCTGTTCCGTATTAGCAGTTCCTTAAAGCCTTCGTTTGAATAATAGAGTTTCTCATGACACTAATCTTGATTATTTCATAAAGCATGACAAAGCCTCCAAGCAATTTTGTAAAAAAAATCACAGGATGTCAAGGTTAAAATACCCCCTGATTTTCTAAGAAGATACAGTCTATTTAAGGATTTTATATTGAAAGTAGGGTCTACTTAGGTTTCTAAGCATACTGTTTAAAAAAACGATGCATTAATATACAGAAGTTATATTGACACTTGGCTATTCTCCTGCCTCGAGGTTTTCCAGTCTCCATAACAGGGATTCAGCATCATAGGTAAGCTCATAGAGTGCACTACCGTCGGTGAGGGCAAAATGGTATATATCCTTTCTTCCCTCCTTTGAGCGCCATGTATATGTTATCTCAGTGACCCTGATGGTTCTACCTGACCAGCGAAACTTAACAGGTCTTATCTTATAGCCAGGGTCAAATGTGGCAAGGACCTTGACATGCTCTCCCACATACATCTCTATATCCTGTTTCTGATAAGCCCCACGACCTTTCCAGCAACCCTTACCTCATCCGGCATGTACGAGACAGGCTCCATAATCGGGTTTTCAGGCTTGAGTATTACCCTTCCCCCTTCAAACAGGACCCTCTTTACTGTGGCCTCATCACCTATTAACACAACCCCTATCTCTCCATGCTCTAATGTTGGCTGCCTCCTGACGATTACAAAGTCACCATCAAATATCCCTGCCTCCTTCATGCTGTCACCGGTAACCCTTAATGAGAAGATATCTGCCCCTGGAAATAACTCAGGGTCAACAGCAATATGCATATCAATATCCTCATTGGCAACCAGAGGCTCCCCTGCCCTGATTCTACCTGCCACAGGCACAAGTGCTACCTCTTTTGACCTTAATCCAGTCATCTCAATGCCCCTTGATTTTGCTGGATTTATACGGATAAACCCTTTTTTTTCAAGGGCCTTAAGGTGCATCCTTGCTGCAGGCCAGAGGATGTTAAAATGTTCCCCTATCTCCCTTATTGTAGGCGGATAGCCATATCTTCTCACATAATCCTTAAGAAACTCTAATATCCGCCTCTGTGTCCCTGTCAATCCTTTCATATATACAAATGTATACTATATTTGAGGTTTTGTCAACAAAATATTGTATAACCTGATGCCTGTTGTTATAATAAGCTATGCCCCTTCTTTTTGAATCTATAAGCCACGGAGAGGTCCCTTTTGGCTTCTTCAATATAGAGACTGACATGATCCTCCTTGATAACTATTTCTTCTTTGCCAGCGATGTATCAGACCATATATCTGAGATGGCAGTGATGTCCCAAGGCAATGCCCGGCCACAGAACTGGGAGACCTATATACTCGACCCACAGAAAATAGGCAATCTCATGGGCGCAATAGCAGGGATTGACCTCCGAGGTTTTATAGGCGAGGTATATAGCCTCTTCCCATTTCCCCATGAACCTGATAAGTTCAAGCAAAATCCTGAAGGGTTCAAGACAAGGGCAATGATGGAAGATATAATAAAAAGGTATACAGAGCCTTCACATATAAAGGTCATTATAGACGAAGACACTTGGACTATCAGCATAGGTGGATACAGATTTTCAAGACAAGGCTTTCATGAGCTTATCAGATACCTGTGGCTTGGCGGATATCCGAGATGGAAGGACAGCCTAAGACCTGATTATATCGTGAGGATGAAAGAAACAGTAGAAAAAACGCATTATCCCCTTTTTGACGGGATCAATAAGATACTCGAGAGGCCATGATATGGACGATGAATACTTTATGGAGCTATGTCTTGTGGAGGCCATGCATGCCTTTGAGGATGAAGAGGTCCCTGTAGGGGCTTTAATACTGGACAAAAAAGGCAAGGTAATCTCCATTGCCCACAACCTTACAAGGCAGAAAAACTCCCCCACTGCCCATGCAGAGATACTTGCCATAGAGGGTGCGTCAAAGGCATTAAACAACTTCAGATTAACGGGGTGTACCATGTTTTGCTCCAAAGAACCTTGCACCATGTGCGCAGGTGCTATAATTGAAGCAAGGATAAAAAGGCTTGTATTTGGCTGTTTTGACAAAAAGGCAGGCGCCTTTGGTTCTGTGATAGACATAAATAATATTGGACTTAATCACAAGGTTGATGTAATAGGTGGTATTTTAAAAGAACAGAGTGAGGAGATCCTAAAAAGTTTCTTTAAGAAAAGGAGAGGTACCGAAGCGGTCATAACGGGGCCGACTCGAAATCGGCTGTCCCGCTAAGCCGGGACCGTGGGTTCGAATCCCACCCTCTCCGCCATGGAAAATCAAATTCATAAAAAAACAAATCCTACTATCAGTGGGCAGGACAATAAAAATAAAAAACCCGAAGCACTGGTCATCTCATTGCAAAATAAATAAAAACCAGCTATTATTAT
>JAOAHW010000152.1 GCA_026415015.1 Syntrophorhabdaceae bacterium | reverse complement strand
CTGTTCTCCTCTTCCAGTCTTTTTACATCGGGGGATTTAATGGGCCTTTTATTCCTTAGACTGGCATTAATGCCTACCTTGAGCTGCCTTCTCCATCTGTTGTAAATAAAAGGCTGCTATATGGTGTTTATCTAAACCTTCTTTTATGGTTCTACAGGTTTCTATTTCCTATATATTCTCATATTAATGTTTAAGGTGGGAAAAACATTTTTGGTTTTTTGTTAGTTAGCTGGTTCATGGTTATTGTGACCTCCTTAATTACATATTTTAGCATCAAAAGTGTTATTACTAAAATATGCAATTTTGTCTAATAGCATAAAAAGCAGTACAGATTGGGGTCTTTGAGAACAGAACAAGTATTGAACGGATACTCTATGCAGTATTCCTATATGTGAACATACGCGATGGGGTGCACTATGTTTTTGGGTGCTGACACAAAATATTTGACATTGCATTTATTGATTAAAATACTTGACAATGTTCAATAAAAATTTTAGTTTTTCATTAACTCAATGTAAGGATACATAATATTGAATGCCAGAAGAGATAAGAGAGCAACAACCATAGATATTTATAAGGCATGGTGCAAGGCATGCGGTATATGTGCTGCATTCTGTCCTGCCGGTGTACTTGCAAGGGACGAAGCAGGATACCCCTATGTAAAGTCACCTGAAAAGTGTATAAGTTGTGGTTGGTGTGAGCTTAGATGTCCTGACTTTGCTATAACTGTGCACAAAAAGGATAAGGGTTTTAAAGATATAGATGAAGAGGGAGAAAAAGAAAAACTTCAGGGAACTCCTCCTCCAGGGTAATGAGGCTATTGTAGAAGGGGCCCTTAAGGCAGGATGTCGTTTTTTTGCAGGTTATCCTATTACACCTGCCACTGAGATATCTGAACAGCTATCAGTAAGACTACCACAGGTAGGCGGCACCTTTATCCAGATGGAGGATGAGATAGGTAGCATTGCAGCTATAATTGGCGCATCCCTTGCCGGTGCAAAATCCATGACAGCAACAAGCGGGCCAGGTTTCTCCCTTATGCAGGAAAACCTCGGGTTCGCCATAATGGCAGAGGTTCCTTGCGTGATAGTAAATGCCATGCGTGGTGGCCCAAGCACAGGACTACCTACATCACCTTCCCAGAGTGATGTGATGCAGGCAAGATGGGGTACCCACGGAGACCACCCTATAATAGCACTTTGTCCATCCACGATAAAGGAGTGTTATGACCTGACTATAAAGGCCTTTAACCTTTCAGAAAAATTCAGAAACCCTGTTATTCTCCTTGTAGATGAAGTAGTTGCCCATATGAGGGAGAAGATTACCTTCTATGATGATGAAGAGGTAGATATATTCAATAGGGTAAAACCCAGTATGCCTCCTGAGTGGTATATACCTTACGAGGACACACCAAGTGGTATACCGCCCATGGCAAACTTCGGTGAGGGTTACCGCTATCATGTAACAGGGCTTACGCACGATATAAGGGGCTTTCCCACATCAAGACCAGATGAGATAGACCCTTTTATAAGGAGATTATTCAGAAAGATCAGCCAGCACTTCTCAGAGATCCAATTTGGGGAGTTCTTTGAGACAGAAGATGCTGATATATCAATAATTGCATATGGTTGTGTTGCACGGTCTGCAAAAAGGGCGGCTATAGATGCAAGGGCACGGGGGGTTAAGGTGGGGGTGTTGAAATTAAACACCCTCTGGCCCTTTATGAGGACTGCTGTTGAAAAGATTCTTAAAAAATCAAGGATAGTAATCGTCCCTGAGATGAATATGGGGCAGATCTCAAGAGAGGTCAAAAGGGTAAACAAAGGTGAAACAAAGGTATTTACTATCAATAAGGTGGATGGAACTATTATCACGCCAGAGGAGATATTGGCAAGGATCAAGGAGGTAGGCTAATGCCAGAGGTGACCAAATTGATCCATAAATATCTTAGACATGACAAGAAATTTCCCCATGTGTGGTGCCCAGGCTGCGGTATAGGTATAATGTTAGGGGCCCTTATAAGGGCAATAGACAGATGTGGATTTACAAAGGATGAGATTGTCCTTGTATCTGGTATAGGCTGTACAGGTAGGCTACCTGTTTATGTAGATTTTAATACCCTCCATACAACCCATGGAAGGGCACTTGCCTTTGCAACAGGTGTAAAACTCGCTAATCCAAATCTCAAGGTCATTGTGGTAATGGGTGATGGAGATGCTGTTGCCATAGGTGGCAATCATTTTATCCACGCAGCAAGGCGAAATATTGACCTTACAGCAATAATACTAAACAATAGCATCTATGGTATGACAGGTGGGCAATACTCTCCTACAACCCCCTATGGTATGAAGACAACAACGTCTTCTTTTTTCCATATAGAACAGGCATTTAATATCTCAGAGCTTGCTGTCACAGCGGGTGCACCATTTGTTGGTAGGGGTACTGTTTATCATGCTAGACTCCTTGATAGCCTTATGGAAAAGGCATTTTTAAAGAAAGGTTTTGCTGTTGTGGAGGTTATATCCCATTGTCATACACAATTCGGGAAGCTCAACAAGATGGGCACAGCAGTAGAGATGATGGAGTGGCAGAGGGATCATGCAGTAACAGTGGAGAAGGCTCAACAGATGAAGGAAGAGGAACTAAAAGATAAGTTCAGAATAGGTGTCCTTATTGATAAAGAACTCCCTGTGTATCTCGATGAATATGAGAAGGTAAGGCAGAGATTATCAGAGTTAGGTGACAAAAAGCCTTAGCTTTGGTATATGAGACTTTTTTAGTCTCTAATCAATGGTCATGATTCTAAATAAAAAGGGGTTATATGGGTTTCAGATATGATATAAGGCTTAGTGGTTCAGGTGGTCAGGGCATAATCTTAATGGGTATCATCCTTGCCGAGGCAGTGGGTATATATGAAGGCAGGCATGTCTCCCAGACCCAGAGCTATGGACCAGAGGCAAGAGGTGGGTCAAGCAAGGCTGAGGTCGTGATAAGTGATACAGAGATTGATTATCCAAAGGCTATGAGGCTTGATATGCTCCTTGCCATGAATCAGAAATCATGTGATGATTATTATATGGACCTTAAACCAGAGGGCATATTGATAGTAGATTCTACATTTGTAAAACAGCTACCAATACCCAGGGCATTTCAGATACCATTTACAAAGATTGCCAGAGAAAAATTAGGAAGGGAGATGGTGGCAAATATAGTTGCCCTCGGTGCCATATCAAAGTTAACAGATATTGTCTCACCAAAGGCTATAGAGCAGGCTGTCCTTGCCAGGGTACCCAAGGGGACAGAAAAACTCAACCGCGATGCTTTAAATGCAGGGATGGCCGCTGCAGTCAAGGCGAAAAAAAACATCTTACCGTTTATGAGAAGTGAGCGGGAAGATGAAGATACATGAGTATCAGGCCAAAAATCTCCTGAAAGAATATGGAATAGCGATACCAAAAGGTGAGGTCGCAAGGGATTCTGAGGAGGCCCTTGCCATATGGGGTTATATGGGTGGAGTTCCTCTTGTTGTAAAGGCCCAGGTTCACTCAGGTGGCAGAGGCAAGGCAGGTGGTATTAAGGTTATTCAATCAAGTTATGAACTGAGGTATTATGTATCAAGTCTTATTGGTTCAATGCTTTTCACAGAACAGACAAAAGGTGAAGGTAAACCCATTGACTGTGTCCTCATTGAAAAGGCCATTAAGGTTAAAAAAGAGCTATATCTTGGTTTCACTATTGACAGAACCAGCGCCTGTGTATCTATGATTGTAAGTACAGAGGGTGGTATAGAGATAGAAAAGGTTGCTGCCCATTCTCCAGAAAAGGTCATTATTCAGAATATAGACCCGCTACTTGGGTTGAGGAATTTCCAGATAACAAGGGCCATCCTATCAGCAGGTATAGACCCAAGATATACAAGAAAAATAGGGGCAATCTCTAAGGCACTATACAGGCTCTTTGTTGAGAAGGATTGCTCCCTTGCAGAGATAAATCCCCTTGTTATTACAGAGGAAGATGATATTATCGCCTTGGACGCAAAAATAAACTTTGATGATAATGCCCTATTCAGGCATCCAGATATATTATCCCTTCGTGACACTAATCAGGAAAACCCCCTTGAGGTAAGGGCTGCAAGATATAACCTCAACTATATAAAACTCAAAGGTAATGTGGGTTGTATGGTCAATGGTGCAGGGCTTGCTATGGCTACCATGGATCTTATAAAATTTGTAGGGGCTGAACCAGCAAATTTTCTTGATGTAGGGGGAGGGGCCACATCAAAGATGATAGAGGAGGGTCTGAAGATACTGGTCTCAGATAGAGATGTGAAGGTGATATTGATAAATATATTTGGCGGTATCCTCCGATGTGATACCCTTGCCACAGGCGTTGTGGAGGCTGCAAGGCACCTAAAAATAGATATGCCTATGATAATAAGGCTTGAGGGTACAAATGTGGAGGAAGGCAGGAGGATACTTGCTGGATCAAATCTTGCTTTTACTGTTGCAAAGGATATGGGAGAGGCAGCAGAAAAGGTGGCAGAGGCATTAAAGTCAAGGGACAAGGCTTAATTATTATTGCCTTTCTCTATAGTCTGTAGTCTTTAGTCTACAGTCTATAGTCTGATTTAATTGGGTAGGTGTATGAGTATTATAGTTAATGAAAATACAAGGGTGCTGGTCCAGGGTATCACAGGCAATGAGGGTGCATTCCACACCCGTCAGATGATAGAATATGGCACAAAGATAGTTGCTGGAGTCACCCCTGGTAAAGGTGGTATCACATTTGAGGGTATATCTGTATACAATTCTGTCCGAGATGCTGTCAAGGATCAACAGATAGATGCAACTGCAATCTTTGTTCCCCCTGCCTTTGCCGCCGATGCCATTATAGAGGCTGCTGAATCCAGCATCAAG
>JAOAHW010000049.1 GCA_026415015.1 Syntrophorhabdaceae bacterium | reverse complement strand
AGATGTGTATAAGAGACAGGGTGAGCCTTGTCCTGTAGTGGTCACAGGTAGGTGCAAGAAATACCTGTGTCTTATGTTTAAGCCTTCTGAAGGACTTGCTGTGTATTATCCTGTCTCTGTCATGCTGGAATGGGGGTCTTATATCGCATTCAGGCTCATTTTGAAGGCGTCCCCTGAAGTTTTTGCTTAATTGTGCAAAAGGGGAGAGGATATGTGTTTCCTGTTCCTCAAGTCTATTCCTTATGTTCATCTGTAATGCCGAATAGGGATTGAATTAGAATATCTTCAAGGTCTTTCATGGATACTGAGGTAACCCTGTGAGGGCGGTCTTTTCATCTATTCCAAGGGCAACATTCATATTCTGGACAGCCTGACCAGATGCACCCTTTACGAGGTTATCTATTGCTGAGACAATGACAAAGCTGCCATCCTCAAAGGTCTTTAAACCTATATCGCAGTAATTGGAAAATCTCACAAATCTTGTATCAGGGTATATACCAGGCTCCATGATCCTAATAAAAGGCTCATCTCTGTATGTCCTTTCATAAAGCATGAGGACCTCTTTTGTATCAATGGGCTGTTTTAGCCTTCCGTAAATGGTGGTAAGTATGCCCCTGTTCATGGGTAGAAGATGGGGCACAAAACTTATCCTTATATCCTGGTATTTTTTTACCTCTTTTTGAATCTCAGGCTCGTGTCTATGGATACCTATATTATAGGGCCTGAAGCCCTCTGAGACCTCACAGAAAAGGCTGCCCAGTTTTGCCTCCCTCCCTGCACCACTGACCCCTGATTTAGAATCGATAAATATATTGCCTTCTATCATACTGTTTTTAATAAGAGGATAGAGGCCAAGTATAGCTGAGGTAGGGTAACACCCTGGGTTTCCAACCAGCTTAGAGTTTTTTATCCTGTCTCTATACAGTTCAGGTAGACCAAATACAGCATGGGGTATGAGATGGGCTGCCTTATGTTTCAAATATGCCTTTTCATAGATACCTATATCCTCGAACCTGAAGTCAGCGCTGAGGTCTATTATTATTGATTTGCCGTCATATAAACGGTCTGCCTCTTCCATTGATTTGCCGTGGGGAAGACATAGGAAAAAGACATCACACCTACCCCTGTGGTCCTGGTCAGTGGGGACAAGGGTCTGTTCAAATATACCCCTTAAAAGGGGAAAAACCTCGGATATCCTCTTGCCTTTATAGGTATTGGATGTCACGAGGTTTATTTTTATATGGGGGTGGGATTTAAGTATGGAGATTAATGTAAGCCCTGTATAACCAGTAGCCCCTATTACACCAACTTCCCACATGGATGATTATCTCTTTGAGAACTGGAAGCTTGCCCTTGCTGCCTTCTTGCCGTATTTCTTTCTCTCTTTGGCCCTTGGGTCTCTTGTGATAAGACCTTGTTTTTTCAGGGTAGTCCTGAGGTTTGAGTTATATTCAAGTAAAGCCTTTGCAAGCCCATGGCCTAATGCCCATGCCTGTGCAGGTATGCCACCACCATATATATTTGCTACCACATCGAATTTTCCTATATTACCTGTAAGCATAAAAGGCTTGTTAACCATGATCTTGAGTTCTTCCAGGGGGAAGTAGTCATCAAGGCTTCTTCCGTTTATTACAAAATTACCTGAACCAGGTTTTATCCAGACCCTTGCAACAGCGGTCTTCCTTTTACCTGTGGCATAATATCTCTTCTCAGGCAACTCTTACCTCCTTAATTTTATAGATTAATTTCTTTTGGCATCTGTGCCTTATGGGGGTGTTCTGCCCCTCTGTAAACTTTTAGTTTTTTGATTAATTTCCTGCCAAGGATGTTTTTTGGTAGCATACCTTTTACAGCAAGCCTGATAACATCCTCAGGTTTTCTCTCGAGCATGGTCTTGGCATTAAAGACCCTCAAGCCACCAGGATATCCGCTATGCCTTGCATAGTTCTTTTGAGAGAGTTTCTTTCCTGTGAGTTTTACCTTTTCAGCATTGACAACAACTACAAAATCCCCTGTATCAACATGGGGGGTAAAAACAGGCTTATCCTTTCCCCTCAATATCACAGCTATCTTTGCTGCGAGCCTTCCCAAGACTTGACCCTCAGCATTTACCATATACCAGTTCTTCTTAACCTCTTCTGATTTTGCAAAGTATGTATTGTTCATAGTCTTACACCCTCTAAAAATTTGTTTAAACTAATACATTTCCAGTGGTTAAGTCAAGTAAAACTTACTTTATGCCATCTAAACAACCATTAAGAGCCTTTTTTATCTTTTTTAAAGATCTCTCTCCAGAGCCTCTCTGCCTCTTCCTTACCTGACTTTTTCTCATCTTTTTCATTGAATCTAAAATATTCACAGTAATTTGCCCTGTCTTTCTCCCTCACATGGTCTGCCCGTGTCTCCCTGCATGAATTGGACTTCCCAGGGTCATAAAACATACAGTTTAAGCATATATGGAGGTCTGATCTGCACGATGGGCACTCTGACCTGAATGTTATCTCATCCATATCAATTATTGATTTGCATGTGCCACATATCTTCACAGCAACACCTCAAGCTCCCCAAGGCATGATATGACTTTCTCATCTATTTCTTCAGTGTGATATATACTGAATGTAGGGTCAGGGCTTTTAAAGAGATATGCCTCAATACCAATGGATGAAGGCGCCCTGTAGTCAAAGATGGGGTGGTCGCCTATATGGATAAAATCGCTTGCTTTCGCACCCATCTCTTGACATAATCTCATGTAGAAATCCTCACCCTTTTTTACCATCTTATAATCAGAGGTGGCAGATATAATTCGGTCAAAATATGGTGTAAGCCCTGTATGTTCCAGCTCCTTCTCTACAAAGATCCTTGCTGCATTAGAGGCCACAATAAGGGTATATCGTGTGGCAAGCCTACTTAAAACCTCTTTTGCATCAAAAGCAGTGACAATATAATCCTCATACCTTTTTAAAAGCTCATCTGATGATACAGAAAGACCGAATCTCTTTAGCCAGTAACCTATATCATACCAGAGGAGGTCACCATCACCAAGGGTTCTATACTCTTTTATGACAGCCTCCTGGGCCTCCTTAAATCCTATAGAGTATTTTTTTGCATATTCCTCTGGTATACCGTGATTCCATACCATATCACCGTATTGGGCGCTTACAAGGGTTCCATCGAGGTCAAAGGATATAATCTTTCTATGGTTTCTCATATCTTATCTCCAGGGTTGTTATTATAGCACACCTCTTCTGATTCAGGAATAATTTTCAAAAGGGTTCAGCCTCTCCAAAGTCTTTCAATGCATTTTTCAAATGATTTTTTGTCCGTTATCTGTTAAACTCTCACATCTAATGGTTTAAGAAGCCTTTTTTGTACATTAAAAAATAAAAAGTAATTTCAGGAGGTTGAAAGATGAGAATCGTTCTTTTAGGTGCACCTGGTGCTGGTAAGGGCACGGTGGCAAAGCTATTGACTGATTATGATGGTTCAGTCCAGATATCTACTGGTGATATCCTGAGGGGAGCAGTTAAAGCCCAGACAGAACTCGGGAAAAAGGCACAGGGTTATATGGAGAGAGGGGAGCTCGTCCCTGATGAGCTTATTATGGAAATTATGGAGGCAAGGCTAAAAGAACCTGACTGCGAAAAAGGTTTTATACTCGATGGATTCCCCAGGACAATCCCACAGGCAGAGGCATTGAAAAAGCTCCTTGCCAAGCTCAATCTAAAACTCGATAAGGTGATCAACCTTGATGTCCCCAAGGATGTTATCCTTGACAGGCTCACAACGAGAAGGACATGCTCAAATCCTGATTGTCAGGAGATATACAATGTAAAGAGCAAGCCACCTTCACCAGATGGAAAGTGCCTGAAATGTGGTTCACCGGTTATCCAGCGTGCAGACGAGACTGTAGAGGCAATAACCAAGAGACTTGAGACATATAATGAGAAGACAGCACCCCTTATAGACTTCTATACCAAAGAGGGGCTTATAAAGACCATAAGTTCTCTAAGCAGCGATGAGATTGTGGCCCAGATAAAAGAATCAATAAAGTAAGTTTCAATTTTGCTATCAGCAGTCAGTGTAAAAAATGGCTGCTGATAGCAAGACAATGCGACTCTTACTCTGTGGCATATCCTTGCCGCATAAGCGGTTTGGATCTCAAAACCTTTACAGATTTTTCAGGTGTCTTATCAGGGTAAAATGATGATGAAATTTGGATTATCTACCTATTTTCTTGTGAAGAAAAACATACAGGAGATTGTAAAAGACATCATCTCCAGTGGATTCAAAGCCGTAGAGATCTCCTATGAGATACCCCATTCTTTAGAGATGGATAAAGCATTCTTTTCATACCTTAAAGAGATAAAAAAAGATGGAATTGAATTGTCAATGCACGCACCCTTTCTTGAGATTAATTTTGGGAGCTATTTTGAGGATATGAGAAGATTTTCAAAAGACAGGATATTGAAGGCATTGAATGCTGCAGAGGCTATAGGTTGTAGCCCAGTGGTAGTCCATCCATGTTATACCTTTGTAAAAGGCAAGGCAGAAGATATAGAAAAAAAGACGAGAGAAAATTTTATTGAGGATCTAAAGGAGATTATAGATAAAGCAAGACAAAGCGGTATCAAGATTGGCCTTGAAAATGTCCATATGCCCTTTTTCTTTTTCTATAGTATGGATGATTTTAAATCATTACAGGATGAGATCCCTGAACTCGGTATAGCCTTAGACATCGGACATGCATACATTGCCAAGTATTCAAAGGGAGATAAACACCCTGAAGACTCCATCATTGAGGACATAAAAGATGTGGGATTGAATAATATAATACACATTCACCTACACAATAACTCTGGTATAAGAGATGACCACTCTTTTTTAACAGGTCATATGGATGTAAAGAAGATTTTAGATTTCCTTAACAAAAACGGATACAACGAAAAGGTTATCATAGAGACCCAGGACCCTGAGGAGCACGGCATGGATCTGGTATTGAATAAGATAAAAGAATTAGAGTATTCTTGAAATAAATTTTTAAAAATCGTAATATAATTTAAACCTTCGCCGGAGTGGTGGAACTGGCAGACGCGCCGGACTCAAAATCCGGTGGTGCTTGGCACTGTGCGGGTTCAAGCCCCGCCTCCGGCATTGATTAATCTAACTAATATTAAATTATAGGTTCATTATTTTCTAATTTATCTTCCTATATCGCTTTTGAATTTACCTTGAATCAGTCTTATCTCTCAAATACTTGAAAAATTCTTGATAACTATTGGGGCTCAAAAAATGAAATATATATATCGTTGATTAATACCTTCCTTTTCGATTTATTTATTTAAATCTGAAAAATGTTGTCTTGTCAATTTTAATTTTGCCCTGTTCTCCATTGACCCTATAGAGATGATGGGTTTAGTGTTTTATGTCTACATCTTCATGGTAAACAAGTGGGAAATTAATCTGGCCATACAGATATGAAATTAGTTTGGCCCTTTTTGCCTATAGGTGGTTATATACCATGGACATTGATATAACTTTTAAATCTATCAAAATCAATTCACTTTTAACCTTAATGATGAAAAATTAAGTTTATTAATTGACATCTAATATTTAAATATGAATATTTTTTTATATAACGAAAATACTAATATTGATTGTTATACGAAAAGAAAAAATAATTTGAAACTCCACACTTTTGATAGTACGGTCTTGCTTAAGGATCTTTCTTGTGAAATTAAGGAGAATTACATAGATGAAAAAGAGCGGTCTTTGGGTAAAAGTCTTTAATCTTCAACATAAACACGACTATATTATAGATTTATTCAAACGTGCGTCAGGAGGCGGCAGATTACTCGAAGCTGGAGCGCGCGAAGGGAATATATCGAAAAAGCTTCTCGAAAACGGCTTCACACCTATTGCTGTCGATATTAATATGCCAGAGAATGCCATTCGTGAATTTCCTTGGGTAAAGGCCAATCTCAATCATGGTCTCCCCTTCAAGGACAAATCTTTTGATCTTATCTCCTGCACCAACACCATCGAGTATCTTGAAGATGATCTACATTTCATTCGTGAGAGCTATCGCATTTTGAGCGATAAAGGAAAGTTACTGATTGGAACACCAAATCTCCTCAATCTCCAATCCAGGATCAGTCTTTGCCTCACCGGTTTCTTTCGCTTCAGTGGAAGGCCATACGATGAGTTACATCAGGGTGTCTTTGGTGAAAGGCGGTGGAACCTCCGATCATACTATCAGCTTCGTGCACACTTGCATAGAAATGGTTTCCGTATTATCAGTGCCTCTTCCGGAGAATACAGCAATAAAGCTATGCTTTTCTTTCCTCTCTCTCTATTGATCTATTTGATAACCCATCGTGCCTTTAATAAAGAGAAGGATCCCGTACAGCGAGAGAGGAACAAAGAAATACTACGTCATGTCATGTCACTAGACCTGTTGTTCGGGAAATATCTATATTTGCTTGCCGAAAAGGATCCATCATATCTAAAACACAGGTGGCCAGATGGCAGAAACGTATAAACCGCAAATCAAGAAGACGTCTTATGGTCGCCGCTGATTTTTATGTTGAATCAATAACTTTCCCCTCAATTTTATACACTAAAATCAAGTAAGTTCAGAATGGTTTTTTGTTCTTTTGTTAAGGTGACGGTTTTGCTCCAATGGAACCTTTCTTTGATTGATTTCAATTCTACTTTATAAACAGGCTGCAGTTTCTCTAAAGCATTAACAGCAGAGATATCTTTTTCCTTTAACCTATATTGTATATAAGAGAGTATTGCATATGCTAAGTAGTATATCTTTATGTGTGTCTTGACATGACTGAGTAAATATTTTCTTATGGGATGTAAATTTATCGAACTTTTCATTTCTTTGAACGCCTTTTCAACTATATCTTTTTCATAATATGATTTTACTACCTCCTCTTCTTTTAACCCTGTTGTGTGATATATCATAGAATATCCCATATACCTTGCTTCTTTAGGGTCATATTTATCAGGCATTTCATGGCCTCCATCCTTTTTGACACCTCTATTTTTGGATTGTATACTGCTATAAGCCTGCCATTTTCAAAGTCAAAACTCTTTATATAGACTTTAGTATTTCTTAGCTTAACCTGATTATCAGGCTGGAGTGGAGTATTTCTTCATGATCTATTATGCTGAGATATTTAATCTTTAGTTTTCTGTTCAATCTTAACCAATCAGCCTGTTTTCTACTAATAAATCCTGAAATATCTTTATATTGCTAATATTATCCTCGTGTGTCTTGTGCATTATGGGCAAACCTTAACTGCAGTGCGATTTGGATCAGTTTGCTGTATTTACCGTCTTTACCCTTCCTTGACTTCCAATCTACTCGGGTACCAGAAAAAAACGAGCTTGTCTATGTCTAAAAGGTCTCTATGTTAATAGTCAACAAATTTGACCCCTTTTATGCAAATAAATTTGACCCCCTTACTTGGGTAGTTATCATATAATAGCCACTGGTAATCCTCTATTACATTTTTCCATCTAAACGCATACGACGGCTGTTTAATCATAATTGTCTACCCCTCTTCATCTTACCCCTTATCCTGTAACTATCCCCATTTATGGGGA